>QNER01001178.1 GCA_003646175.1 Candidatus Parabeggiatoa sp. nov. 1 | reverse complement strand
GTCTTTTATGGCCCCCAATTCATTGTTTTTTAAGTAAGGTATCACGTTAATCGCGTCCCGTCGTGGGCCTTCTAAGAGTAGAACGTCTTTGGATAAGTTTGGACTCCGGCCCTAAAATTTGGACTCCTAGAGTCCTGCCAAACTAAAGTTTGGACTCCTGCTAAAGTGTTCGATGCGTTTAAGAACGATAAAAAATATCTAATAATGTCCTTTAAACGATGAAATATCAATGACTTGTTCTGTTTCATAAATGCTATAAATCATCCTGTCTTTATGATTAACCCGTCGGCTATACACTTCTTTATCAAAATATTTTAGCCGTTCTGGTTTTCCGATTCCATTTCTTGGATCAATAGCGGTGGCTCTGACAAGATCAAAACATTTGAGATAATCTTTTTTGGATTTGTGTCTAAACCAATCCAAATCATCTTCGGCATTAGGCAAGATATTAATTTTATAAGTCATTAAATACCTCATCAATTGTCTTGCCGGGGGGGATAATACCTTGTTCTCGTTGCCGATGTCCTTCTAGCAGGGCAGTGAGTGATTTCTTGTCACGGAGTAAACGTAAAGTTTCTTGAATTTCTTCCCAATAGTCTTTGTCTATCATAATAACCGCACCATCATCAGAGACGATTAGCGTTTCATCACTATTTTTGATCGTTTCTGCTATGATATGTGGCAGGTTAGCCGATGCTTCTTGTAAACTTAATGCGTTCATTAAAAACCTTTATCTTAGTTAAGTACAGCAAATTGATAAAAAAACACTGAATCCGAATTTTAGAATTGACAGAATGAAAACCAAACCCGGCCAAAAAACCATTCTGAAAATTCTTTAATTCTGAAAATTATGATTGAATTTGCCGAATTTTAGAATTGACCGAATAAAAACCAAACCCTGCCAAAAAGCCTTTAGGGTACTTTAGCTTTAAGCCTTAGAATTTATTCTAAGCATTAAGCCTCAGAATAAATTTTGTCGTAGGCGATTTATCGCCTCAACCAGTCCACGTTTGTAGTTTGTAGTGTTTGTAGTAGGCGATTTATCGCCTCAAAGTAGTGATACGCGGGCCACTGTTATTAACAGATATTTTGTAGGGTTATTTAGACTGTCTTATTTGGGGGCCATAAAAGACATGGTTTCAAATTAAGTTTGAACCTTGAAATGAGTTGGGTGGTTATGATGAAACCCCCGATGAGATGGCAACTGATATTCTCGAATGGGCGCAAAGTTGTTTTTTGAAGATTATCGGAGAATGTTGTGGCACGACACCTGATTATATTCGTGCTATCAAAGCCGCAGTCGAAAAATATCCGCCGCGCCAATTGCCTGATATTTCTATTGCTTGTCGCCTTGCTGGTTTGGAACCTTGTACGATTGAAGAAGGCTCTTGTTAATATCGGTGAACGGGCGAATGTCACTGGATCAGCGCGTTTTAAGCAATTGATTAAGGAGGAAAAATTTGAGGAAGCTTAGATTAGAAGAATCAAGGGATCAGAGTCATCGATTTTGATTCCTAGTTGGTATAAACTGGCTTACAGCTTATTTTAACTGTCTCATGGTGGAGACAGAAAATCAGAGAAATGCAGATGAACAGAATTAGCGACTACGTCCCATTGATTTTTCTCCTTATTTGTAAACGACTGTTCGACGCTCCGCGTCGAGGAATGCATTCCCAAACGGAGTTTGGGAACGAGAAAAAGGAATTCAATTCTTTGAAAACAAACGTGGTCTGTCCCCCTTTGTTTTATTTTTCAAAATTCCAGTTTCCAATCTGCATCAGACGTATTTGCCAATTAGCAATTTCTTCGTAACTGAGGTGGTGGGTATCTACTGAAGGTGTCCACATACCACCAAAAATACTTGGATCATCAAAGCGTAGTAGCCCTGATTGACGCAAATTAGAGCTTTGTTTGGTGCCCGGTATCGGAGAAATCGCTAGGGGCGACACCTGAAAATTGAGTGATGGATTAATCGCTAATATGTCTTCATAAAGTTCCAGCACGGATTCCTCAAGGCGTGATAAAGTTTCATTGCTGTCATCCGCAAACCCAATAATAACACCATAATTAAGATAAGGTGTACCCGTTCGAGTGATAGCTTTTACAATTTCACAATGTTCTTGCCAAGGTAGTAACTTAGCATAGTTTTGTTGTCCGAATACGGGACGTTCGGCGGGAAGATAAGCAAAATAACAACCGGCTTTGCCATCCCAATCCCAAAGTGCCGAAATTAATTCTTCATCGGGGGTTAAATCAGCATTTTTGCGGTTTATCCCACGGCCTAAAGTCATCTTTTTGAGTTCTAATCCATTAGACCAAAGGATAGCAAGTCCAAGTTCTCTGATGCCCTTCATGATCTCAAGAACTTCATCTCTTCCCCCTTTCCGAAGCAGACGACCTAAAAATTGATCGGAAGAACTAATAACTGACTTAGCACCGGCTTCTTTTTGAATTTTCAGCCACTGCAAAACCCTTTCTGGTGACATAGCTCGATACCCAATATGGTATTCGGGCGTTTGACAAAAATCGCACCGTCGATCACAACCGATATCAGTAAAAACTGAACCAATTAACAAACGTTCTTCTGGAAGTGGTAAACCTTTGTGTTCCGAACCTAAACATTGCTGGGCTACTGATATTTCTGGTAGTGGCCAATCTTCAGGGCTTAAAGGTCGTCGAATTCGTGGTGGCGGCTGATTGCCATTTGCTAAAATAACTCCAGAAAGTTCTTCCCTTGGAGAGTTTCCAAGCACATAGTCCATAATGGGGCCATTAGCTGCACCTGATTTGTCCAATACCACAGCGGTAGCACCGGCGGCAAAGTAAAACTGAGATTCAGCGATAGCATCAGAACCACCCACCACAACTGGCCTACCTTTGCTGGCTAAGTGCTTAATCGTCAGATAAGCAATTTCACGATGTTGAGAAAAATTGTTTGTCACTCCCCAAGC
>QNER01001177.1 GCA_003646175.1 Candidatus Parabeggiatoa sp. nov. 1 | reverse complement strand
ATTCACCGGTTTTCAATCTAACAGCAGCCAGGTTGTCCGCCTTGATAATACTAAAAATTACCTTGCCGATAGTGCTTTTTCCGGTATCATTTTCACCGGCAATCACCGTTAAGCCATTGAGTATAATATTTGCGCTTTGCAGTGGCTCTATGTTCCTAATGATGATTTTCATAATATTTATTGATTGTGTTTCAGATTTTTCTTATTCCAGTTTTCTTTTAGGTAAAGACGGCACCGGTTTACCAAAGTAAATATGCCAAAAATGCCACTATTTTGCTGTCATCACACCTGGCAAGGGGTTACCTAAAGCATCAGTCAATCATTTCTTCACGATTCAAGAAATATAACCCTGTCAACAAGCAAACATCTTAAACTCTTTTATAAAGAGCCATCACCCATCTATATTGTTTCGGCACCAGTGGCAAACGCAATATTTTTTTCCCCAGTTTTTGATTTAACAATGGCTTAGTGACTGGATGATGAGATTTAGATTGATTGTAAAAACCACATGCAGGACAAATTGCAAATTCAGGAAAAGATTGACAGTTATACTTTTGTACCTCTTTGCTAAATGGATTTCTCAATTGCAAACCTATTTTGTGAAATTTGATAACCTTAAAATGTTCAAATAGTGTCCGTAAACTCGTTTCTTCAAAGCGTCGCAAATGATAATAAGGATTAAACTGGCATTCGCAATAAGGACATTTTATCCGAATGCGCCTTTCGCGATAAGGAACGCTCACTATTATGTGATGTTTCGCCACACGTTCCATTTCTTTAAGAGCATTTTCATAAGTCCCATAAGGAAGATGCTCAATGGTTTCAAGTGCTGTCACTACATCAAACTGTTTATCTTCAAATAATAAGTGACTGGCATCTCCACGTATCGCATTCACGTTCATTTTTTCAATGGCATACTTTATCTTACTTTCGGCAATTTCCACGCCGATTCCTTGGATGTTATATTGTTTTTCAAGAAAATGCAGAAATATGCCAGTACCGCAACCAATATCTAATACGCTTGACGTGGAATCGGGTATATAATTTAGAATGGTATTAAATCTTTCAATTTCCAAAGGGTTGTTCAGAAAATTTTTCTTTACCCATTCTTCTGCAGTCCAATTTCCAAGATTGTTATAATAATATTCTACTTTTTTCATGGTTGACATTTCATCTTGATTCGTATAGAAAGAGCCCATAAGTTCATAGCATATAAAATACCATACAAAATGCTCATTAACAAACTGTAAATCAATATCATTTTTGTATCTGTCCATCCTAGAATGACACCGCCTAAAAGGCATGCACAAACTCCAGTTAATCTTCCCATATCCCAAAAAAACTGCCATTGCTGCCGTTCATGAACGATAAGATGCGAAACAGGTGAAACCGCAATTTGTGTCACCAATAAAGGTATCATATATTGGGCGTATACCCCTGCTGTTTTCCAATGTGTTCCACCGAATATCATCTCAAATAACCAAGGCGCAAAAAGTAATGGCAATGCCAATATTAATCCAAAAATGAACATTTTTTTGGATATTTTTAAATATAGATATCTCAGTTTAATCGGGTCAGAATCAACCAGTTTAGCTGCTTCAGCAAAAAATGGTTGAAAAATGGCGTTTCCTAACAAATTTAATGGCATAGTTATCACGCGCTGTGTCAGTGCAAACCAACCAGCAACCTCCGAACCATAATAAACGGCTAAAAAAAGAGGAGTCACCTGAAGTCCACTCGTATTAAGTAGAGCAGAGCCGGTAGAATACAGGGAAACCTTATAATAACGGCGAAAAACTCGTTTAATACCAGAAAAGTTAACGGCAGTCAATATTTTCTGATCTTTTTGCCACGCAATGATGCCTAGAATGCCACTACCACTGCTTCGTCCAATCACATCGCCTAACAAAAGACCAATTGGTCCTTGTGAAAAAAAACCTACACTTAACTGGGTGAATACTTGCCCCAAGGTTTGCGTCACTTTTGTTTTAGCAATGGGGCGAAAACGTCGATTTCTAATCGCCCACATATTAAGAATCTGATAGCAACCTGCACCCAAAAGGCTCAATGGTATAAACCATAAATAGGGTTGCAATTCAATAAGTCCACCCCATAGTTTAAGGTAGTTGTTGATAAAAAAAATGGCGCAGGTGACAATCACTACGATTATTAACAAAATCATTAATGAAAGCAAAAGAAGGTGGGCTGCACTTTGTGCGTCCTTTGGAAGAGGTATTGCCCACTCATATCGCAGTGTACAAACCGTCATCAATATATAAATAATTGACACATAAATGGCAAGTATACCGAAGTCTTCTGGGCTATAGAGTCGAGTAAGAAATGGTATCGCCATAACGGCTATGACTTGTGTAATCGCCGTACCGCCGGCAAGCAGTAGGACATTTTTTCCAAATTGACCGCGAGGTATAAGTTTTTTTAGTATTGATAGCATCAACAAAAATTGGTTACAATAGTTATATAAATTGCAGGCACTCCCGGCCAACTTTGACTTAAGTGTATGAATATAAAAAGTTTTACGTTACAAAGTTTACGATAACCTTTTTTTAAATACTATAGAGAATTTGAAATAAATTTTTTAATCTGACTTTTACATTACCTTACCTTTAACAGGCAAAAAATATCTCAAAATATGAACACTTTCTGATTCATCTTTAGCTTTTAGCCAAAATTGGCTTAAATCAATATTTGTCAACTTCAGCAATTAAAGAATCTAACTTTTTCAACATAATCACACCGTTTGAATTATTTGTTTGCATCCATCACCGTTAAATGTAATTTTTCCACCAAAGCGCAAAATTCAATAAATACCACACTTGTTGCCCTTTTCCTTGTTCAATAGACATTATACCGATTTAATTTAAGTGCTTGATTTCATTAGCTTTACCAAAATAGGAATTTTAATTAAATCAATGAGTTACGTTAAATCGGTATAATGTCT
>QNER01001176.1 GCA_003646175.1 Candidatus Parabeggiatoa sp. nov. 1 | reverse complement strand
GGGAACGTCCCATGTTTGATCTTTACGCCATTGATAAAGAAATAAGCCAAGCCTTAAAGCGCAAAGTCTCACTCAAGTCGGGCGGCTATTTGGTGATAGATCAAACGGAAGCAATGACGACGATTGATGTGAATACCGGCACCTATGTGGGCAGTCACAATTTAGAAGAAACCGTTTTGAAAACCAATTTGCAGGCAGCCCAAGCCATTGCGCGACAATTACGCTTGCGGAATTTGGGCGGGATGATTATTTTGGATTTTATCGACATGCGGGATCCAGAGCATAAACGTCAAGTCTTAGGCACCTTAGAAAAATGTTTGGAACGTGATCATGCAAAAAGTTTTATTAGTCAAGTCTCTGCATTGGGATTAGTGCAAATGACTCGCAGGCGCACTCGCGAAAGTCTGGAACATGTGCTATGTCAGACATGTCCAACCTGTGGTGGACGTGGTTCCATTAAAACCGCCGAAACTGTCTGTTATGAAATTTTCCGTGCCCTTATACGCGACGCAAAACGATATGAAACACAACAATTATTGGTGCAGGCTTCACCAAAAGTGGTTGATATGATGTTAAATGAAGAATCCGCTACCACGGTTTCAGAACTAGAAGCATTGACGGGTTGCGCTATCCGATTTCAGGTAGAAACCTCCTACAAGCAAGAACAATATCACATAACCCCTACTCCGCTTTAAGGGGAGAGGAGAAAGGGGAAAAATACCGGTTCATTCGTTCTAGGCGAATCTTGGCGAACCTTGCACGAATCAGTTTTACTTACCCCGAAGTGAATAGCCACAGATTCCACCTGTCGTAAAGTCGCGTCAACCCTGAAGGGGTTGAATATGAATAGCCACAGGTTCCACCTGTGGTAAAGTTCGTCAAATCGCGTCAACCCTGAAGGGGTTGAATATGAATAGCCACAGGTGGAACCGGTGGTAAAGTTCGTCAAATCGCGTCAACCCTGAAGGGGTTGAATATGAATAGCCACAGGTGGAACCGGTGGTAACAATTTTTCTGGGCAACTCTACACAGATTTTAGGATAAACAGGATTAATCTACATCAATGGTAAAAATAATCCTGTCAATCCTTCAATCAGTTAAATCCGGTTCAAAAACCACATTCGCATCTAGTTCTTGAGCAAGGGCGAATGTGAATTAACCAACAGCAAACTCCGTATGTTTTCTCATGTACGGCGCAAAATAATGTGTTTATTCCTTAATAGTTGTTGTCTAAAGACTCCCAAAAAACCACATTCGCATCTAGCTCTCTAGCTTGGGCGAATTTGGCTTTGGCTTGCTCTGTTTTACCTTCTTCTAGTTTTCTAGCTTGGCTGGTTAATTTTTGTGCGCCAAAAGGTTCTTTAGGTAAGTTTGGGCAGGTTTTTTCAAAAGTTGCCCATATAGTGTTGCCATTCTTGTTGATTGAAATTACGGTTGACAATAGCACAAGCCGGTTTTACCCATTTAAGCTTGATGCAAAAAAATCACGTTAAGGGAAAAAGGTGGGCAAACCAAAAGACGTTTCTCGGTGGGCAAAAAATAAATTTTTAGGTATTTTAAAAGAATCATGTAGGCCACCCAAGTCTTTTATTGCCCACCATCTTCGGGAAAAAGGGGCCGGCAAACCAAAAGACGTTTCTCGGTGGGCAAAAATTCATAATACCTGAAAATTTATGGTTAAGTACTTAACATCATTCAAATTCAAGTCTTTGAAATCTTTATCTAGCGTCACCAGTAAACAAATTGGCTTGGTTTTTTCTAAATGTCACAACACCAATGGAATGCAACGTGAAATCACTGATACAAATATCAGCAAGGTTGTCAGTGAGGAATTGTTTACACAACGCACGTCGTGCTTGTTCTAGTAAAATTTAAAGAAACACATTGGTATCAATCAACATTAACGCCACTCCAAGGATTTTTTCTGAAGAGAAACACCATCATATTCCGATTTTAGTTCAGATAAGCCACCTTCCCAATTAAAAGTCGGTGGTGTTTTCGGTGGTTTTTGAACATGTTGGCTCAATAAAAAGTAAATCTAAGCCACCAGTGTGGGCATAAGTTCATTAGGTAAATGGTTAATTTTGGTGTAAACCTCATATTAATCTCCAAGTTGCGTTGGTATTGGGCGAAGCATTTATCTTGTCTATCCTTCAATCCTTTAAACAAGATAATTGGTAATTTATTTAAAAACAACTACAAGGATTGCTTATAATAAAGGATTTAAAAAACGGATTAAATTAACTTGACAATGTCATATCTCAATCAGAACCAAGTTTTTTCGTACAAAGTTCGCCTGAAACGAATGTCTCATCACGCCCGGTTTCGTACCAGGTTCGCCTTGTACTCCTGATAAATCACGCCTGGTTTCGTACCAGGTTCGCCTTGTACTCCTGATAAATCACGTCTGGTTTCGTACCAGGTTCGCCTTGTACTCCTGATAAATCACGCCCGGTTTCGTACCAGGTTCGCCTTGTACTCCTGATAATAATGACATTGTCACACTAATCTTTTATTATAAACAAACCTTGTAGTTATAGTTATTTATTGCGGTTAAATCCTTTCTTATAAACAATCCTTGTAGTTATTGCTGTTAAATCCTTTCTTATAAACAATCCTTGTAGTTATATGAACACTAACATTACAGAATCCAGAAATCGATCTCACAAAGACAAAATCGTCGCTAAAACAACTGGGGCGGATTATTCTCCAACACACCTCTAAATTTACGGATGCTATACCTCGATGGGATAGTATCCGTTGTCGTTTCTCAACGCTCCAGTGTATAACGCAAATCAACCCCGCTTTGGGTACCCGTCTCCGTTTCCAGCGTCAAGCGTTTGGTTAAGTCATAACGCATACGCAAAACATTGCTGCCATCAAACAGGCCAATCCCATAACTGACATACAAGCCCGGTGTCAGATATTTTCCGAGGACCAGTGCGGCTTTTTCAACGCC
>QNER01001175.1 GCA_003646175.1 Candidatus Parabeggiatoa sp. nov. 1 | reverse complement strand
GCTAATCGCGCTAAAAGTGAATTTCTAGCCAATATGAGCCATGAAATACGCACGCCCATGAATGCGGTTATTGGTTTTAGTGAACTGTTGTCTTCACAGGTGACTGATAAAAAGCAGCAGAGTCATCTAAATGCGATTAAAACGGCGGGAAACAGTTTGCTCACTTTGATTAATGATATACTGGATCTGTCTAAAATTGAAGCTGGGCGGTTAGAAATCCAGTATGAAGTGGTGAACCCTTATACCATTTTCAATGAGTTAAAACAAATTTTTGCCCTGTCAATAGCCAATAAAAAGCTGAAATTTATTGTAGATATTGATGACAATTTACCATTAGTATTGGTACTGGATGAAACTCGGCTACGACAAGTGCTGCTTAATCTGATTGGTAATGCCATCAAGTTTACTGAAACCGGATACATCAAACTGTCAACCCAAACCATTTATAAAGCAGATGACCAAAAAAAAGTCGATTTCATCATCGCGGTGGCTGATACCGGCATCGGTATTCCCGACGATCAGCAAGAACTGATTTTTGAGTCGTTCCGGCAGCAGGATGGTCAGAGTACCCGAAAATATGGTGGCACTGGACTGGGATTAGCGATCACCAAACGATTGGTGGAGATGATGAATGGTTATATTTCAGTCATGAGCCAAGTTGGCGCGGGGAGCGTTTTTGAAATCACTTTATGGGATGTTGATGTTTCTACCACTAAAAGGGTTGTTGAAACAAAAAATGCGCCCTTTGATTTAAAGAGTATCTCTTTTGAAAAGGCGCGTATCTTGGTTGTGGATGATGTTGAGTCTAACCGTTGTCTTATCAAAGAATGGTTGTCTCAAGCGAATTTGGATGTTTTTGAAGCCGAAGATGGACAAAAAGGTTTACTGATTGCCAATGAAATTCATCCTGATATCATTTTAATGGATATTAGAATGCCAGTGATGGACGGTTATGAAGCAACCAAACTGTTGAAAGACAATCCGACTACCAAAGAGATACCGGTTATTGCTTTAACCGCCGGTGCAAAAGTCAGCGAGAATTCCAAGCTAAAAGCATACAAGTTTGATGAATATTTGTCCAAACCGGTTAATCTGCAGGAACTCTTTGATATGTTATCGCACTATTTAACGCGTCGGACTGGGGTGATAACAGAAACAATGCCGGTTGAGCCGTTAAAAAATATCAGCAACGACAATATTGTTAAACTTCCTGAATTGCTCAACACATTGGAAAAATCTATCATGCCAACTTGGGCAGAGATAAACGGTGTTATGGAAATGGATGCCATTGAAGATTTTGCCGGGCAAATCCTAAAATTAGGGGAAGATTATAGGGTGCCGGGTTTAATCAACTATGCGGATAGTTTGCATAATTTTTGTCAAAATTTTGATGTCACAAATCTCGGAGAAACCTTGAAGACATTTCCGGAAATAGTCAAACAATTAAAAGGGAACATCGATGAGCCAAAAATCATTGATTTTGATTGTGGATGATCATCCACATAACCTTCAGGTGCTTGGAAATATCCTGAAAAAAGAAGGGTATAGTCCGGCACTTACCCAAAATGGTGTCCAAGCTTTGGAGTTTGTCAAAAAGAAACAACCATATCTGATTTTGCTGGATATTATGATGCCGGAAATGAGCGGCTTAGAGGTTTGCCGAAAATTAAAGCAATCTCCAGCCACTAAAGATATTCCAGTGATTTTTTTGACGGCTAAGACAGAAACCGAGGATATTGTTGAAGGCTTGGAACTAGGGGCCGTGGATTATGTCACCAAACCGTTCAATCACAGAGAGTTAATGGCGCGGATCAATACGCACATTGAACTTAAAACCGCTAAACAGTTGATTGTCTTGCAAAAAGAACAACTCAAGCAAACAGTTGAAGAACTGAAACAAGCCAATGCGACAAAAGACAAATTGTTTTCCATCATAACGCATGATTTGAAAAATCTGTTTAATGCGTTACTGGGTTTTTCAGAAGAACTGGTGAACAATAACAATCTTGATACCGAGGGAAGACAAGACATTCAGGTGATTCAGCAAACCTCAAAACAAGGTTATAAGTTGTTGAAAAACCTTTTAGAATGGGCTAAATCTCAAACCGGGAAAACCGCGTTTCAACCGACAACATTCAATTTGAAAGCGATTGTTGCCATCAATATTGAATTATTAACGAACAACGCACAATCTAAAAATATCACTATTTTGTCAGATATTTTAGAAACAACGTTGGTTTTTGCGGATGAGAACATGCTTAACACGGTTCTCAAAAACTTGCTTTCAAATGCCATAAAATTTACTCCGGCAAACGGCACGGTGGCAATTTCTTGTGAAGAAAAAGACACAGAAGTGGAAATATCAATATCAGACACCGGAATTGGCATAAAACCAGAAGATATTGACAAGCTTTTCAAAATTGATGTGAGTCATACCACTATTGGAACGGGCAAAGAAGAAGGCACCGGCTTAGGTTTAATTTTATGTAAGGAGCTGGTGGAAAAAAATGGTGGTTCAATCTGGGTTGAAGGTGAAGAAGGGAAAGGGAGTCGATTTTATATACGCCTTCCTTCACAACAGAAAGAATGGCTATAATATTCGTAACTATGCAGGTGTTTATGATTTAAAGCCCTTTCTGGGCGCATTAAAATTTTAAATCGCACCTGGTGGGCTTGTTCGTTGTTATTCTGGTTCCTAGTGCACGATCGCTCCAATCTTCGGACCACCCAGCCAACAGCTAAAGCAGTTGTCTGTACGCTTCCGTCGGCTAAAGCCGACTAACCCTCTTTTGTAGTGCCCTTTAGGGTACTTGAGCTGAGGTGGTATGGAACCTTCCGCGATCCTGCACTAGTACAGCAAACACTAAGTTCGTATAACATTAGAGTTGTCCGGAAATAAGCCTTACGCTGCTTTGCCCCTGAAAGGGGCTGACATACTAGCCTAGGGCAACGCCCTAGGATATCAT
>QNER01001174.1 GCA_003646175.1 Candidatus Parabeggiatoa sp. nov. 1 | reverse complement strand
TGTTTCAGCTAGTGGTAGAAGATTTTTTCGCACTCCCTATCAGTTTTATGCCCTTTGATCTGAGCTTAAATGTCATCGAAGTAGACGATGATCTGGTGTGTGATTTTGAATACAATGTTGAACTCTTCGAGGCCACCACCATTCAAGGCTGGCTTGCTGCTTTCCAAACCTTGTTGGAAAATATTGTCGCTAATCCTTCCGGACAAGTGATTAACTTCTTAAAATTGTAACTTTAAGTCTGTAGTTATGGAAAATTGACTGAGCGTGTTGAAAGTTATCGTTTCGCAAATTGCCAAAAATGTCGTTACGGGCGGCATGGTAGTTTATGGCCTGTAGAATTTGATAGTTATTTGTCGTAATAGTTGATTAAAAATACTCTGATTAGAGCGGAAATTGCTACCGAACCATAAGTTATGCTGCGAAAATTATGGTAATGAGTATTTTATTTTCCCGCAATTGCCTAAGTGGATAGCCAACATGCCGTCAATTGTGAAAATCGCTTGTTTTCTAAAAAGTTGACACCATTTATAGTATTCCAGAAAAATTTTTAGCCTGAAACCGTAGAGCGTTGCCAACGCTATGCGGTTTTTGACCAAAATCTTTATCTGGAATACTATAGTAATGTGTGTGAGGAACATCACGACGAAATTAGGGATTCCATAATTATAAAATTAGAAAAGTTCGTTGTGAATTTTTTTATTCAATGTGACTTCAGAAAAAGGAGTAATTTTTATAGCTGATGAAAGACTTTTACCTGTTGATTGACACTACTTGGATTAGTTGTTATTTGGCATCCAAGTGGATTGAACATTTTGATGGGATACCGAACTTTCAAGGGATACTCGTAAAAGAAGATATGCCCTCAGAAAGAATACTTCAACAAAGGGAGTCATTCCATACAAAATATGTTGGCCAAAAACAATTGACTCATGAAATGCACGAAATGCTAAGAGGGTTGTATCCAGAACTTGATGAGACGGAAAGGGCTTTGACCAGTCTATTTGGAGTTCCCCAATACTCTACCACTCAGTATTCTAAAACCTTTTTTTTCAACAATCTGAATGGAGTACATGCGAAAAATTGGTTGACAAAAACTTGTCAGAATGCTTCGCCACTGTTTTTTGTATCAGTTACTCAAATTCTCAAACCTTGGTGGATAAAAATGACAAAATCGCATATGCTGAATTGTCATCCAGCAATTCTGCCTTATGCAAGAGGACGGTTTAGTATAGAAAATATTGCTATCCTCAAAGACATCAACCAATTTAAGCAGGCAATAGGAACAACTATACACTACATTGATGAAGGTGTAGATACTGGTCCCATAATTCGGGCGGAAAGAATTGTCGAGCCGTTTCGCTTTAATTCTATCTGGGAATTGAAAGCGTATATATACATGACTGGAAATGATTTGTTTGTTAAAACTGCCAAAGATATTCTTAGTAATACAGAAATGATGCCGGCCGGAGTTGTCCCCAATCCCAACTTATTGGGGACTCAGTTTTTGGAAAAAATTTTTACGCCAGATAACCACAAACTAGCAGAAGAAGCTTATCTCTCAATGAAAAATTCTTTAAAATGACTTTCTGGGGTTGGTCATATCGGACACAAGCGGGACGGGGTTTGCAACTGGAGTCGAGGTTAATGTTTTTGCTTCGCTGAGCCCTTTTTGCCACTTTTTCCCCCCCCCGAGTTTTATGTCATTTCTTTGCTCTGAGAAATCTTAAAATGTCCACAGATTTCTCTGAAGCGTCGAAATGACAAATAGCCTAAAAATAGGGTGAAAAAAACTGAGAAAAATCAAGCCAAATTTAACAGTCGAGGTTAAAGTTTGCAACCCCGTCCGCAATGTTTCAGGGTATTCGTTCTCAAATTAAAACGTAACGACGTATTTTGAGTACCTTCAGGAAAATATTTGTCTGACCCTTTTACAAAAAATTTTTTGATTGTCACTAATCGTGGAGTGGCACGTGGCAAAGAACCACACAATGGGCATCCATGCCCATTGTGCCTTTGCCCTCGCGTGCCACGGATATACGGCTCATGAGTCTGGTGTCCGCTGACTTTTGCAAGCAAAAGTCTACGCTCTCCCCCATGACGGAACAAAGCTTGCATTTTTGGAAAATGCTCAGCTACCAGAGGCTACTCGCCCCCACCTTCGGCTATCCTTGGCTCGCAGCGATTTTGTGTTTATAACGCTTAAAATTTTTATGTTAACATACAAGCATCGTTTTGCAAGGACTATCCATTTTTGGTCACAGTTCCGTTTCGCTTGGTCACATAATCTCAGCTATCTCTATCAGCCCTTAAAGATGGATATATTTTTTCATCACCTCATCGAAAAAGGTGTATCTATCTGGGAAGGGCGTATTGGTTTTCTGTCTACCGCGCACACGGATGAAGACATTGAGCATGTCATCCAAGCAATTAAAAAAAACCACCGTGGAAATGCGAGATGGGGGATATTCCCTCCCGTGACAGTAAAAAGGGAACACACATAGTTCCGCTGACTGAACCCAAAAACAACTTCTTCTGTTGGCAAAGATGACTCGGATAAACGAGAATCGCATTTTTGCTTGTTATAATATTTCCGTTAGTTTACAATTCCATGGTCCACTTCAGGTAGAGGCCATGCAGAAGGCCGTACAAGTGCTTATAGAACGCCATGAAATGCTACGAACCACTATCATCAGTCTTGAAGACCAATGTATTTTGCCCTCTCTAAAACTGCCAGATCACCACTCCCTTACCATTTCTTGACTATACTCAGGGTGCCCAAATTGAAGAGATAGCGACTCATGACTCATATTTGAAACCAATCGTTGCTGAGAGAACACCGGTTTTAACGTTACCAACGGATTATTCTCGTCCTCCTATCAACCGCTTTCAAGGTCACAGAGAAACAATACGGCTTGAAACCAGCCTGGGTTATAACCTCAAACGAGTGAGTAGAGAAAATAAATGTAGTCTC
>QNER01001173.1 GCA_003646175.1 Candidatus Parabeggiatoa sp. nov. 1 | reverse complement strand
TTGGGGTGGTATCGAAATTGGAGCGATCTTGCACTAGGGTCATTTCGTTTGAGCAACGGGCAACCACAAGGGATTGCCCCTACGCAAGATGACGGTTTGTAGGGGCAATCCTTTCTCAAAATCAGTTTACTAGAAAAACTTTTGCCTCGAATATGGTTGCCCTTCTGTCATTTCTTGATTTGAATCAATCCCATTGAAGGCCAGCCCATTTTTTGCCCCATCAAACAGGGCCTTAACGAAATGTAGGGGCAATCCTTTATGGTTGCGCTTTAAAACTTAGCACCGAAGGTGCGTATTATTAAAGCCAGTGTAACTACCTGGAACTTAATTCCTATCGTGCGTGCCATTAGGATTGCCCCCTCGCTTCCGCTTTCACAGCTTCTGCCAACTCATTGGCGACTGTTTCAACTTGTTGTCCATCGACGCCTTCCACCATCACTCGAACCAACGGCTCAGTACCACTGGGACGCAATAACACCCGTCCTTGACTATTTAGTTTTTGCTCAGCTGCAAGCACCGCCTTTTGCACCTGTGGCAGGGAGACAATCTCTACCCCTTGTGTAACTGGTACATTAATCAAACGCTGTGGGCATTTTTGCATGCCTGTTTTTAAGACATGTAAAGGTAAACCCATTTGAGTACTGACAACCAAAACTTGTAAAGCGGTGACAATGCCATCCCCGGTCGTCGTGCGATCAAGACAAATAATATGCCCTGACGATTCTCCACCCAAGTTGCCTCCATTTTGTTGGAGCATTTCTAAAACATAGCGATCTCCCACAGCGGCTCTTGCAAACGCAATTCCTTTCTTTTCAAGTGCTTGTTCTAATCCTAAATTACTCATCACAGTACCAACAACAGGTTCCTGTAAAGTGCCGGCTTTGTGACGGGCTTGAGCAATAATGAATAGCAGTTCATCACCATCAACGATATCACCCTTAGCATCAACCATCACGACGCGATCACCATCACCATCTAAAGCAATGCCTAAATCAGCATTTTGATATAAAACCGCATTTTGCAGTGCTTGAGGTTGGGTTGCACCATAGCCAGCATTAATATTTAAACCATTTGGTTGAGTACCAATAGTTTCAACGTTTGCCCCTAATTCACGAAAAACACTAGGCGCAACATGATAAGTAGCACCATGAGCGCAATCGATAACTATTTTTACGCCTTTGAGAGTGACATCAAAAGGAATCGTGCTTTTACAAAATTCGATATAACGGCCGTCCGCATCGTCGATACGTTCCGCTTTGCCTAACCTGTCAGGAGCCACAATCTGCATTGGTCGTTCCATTTCAGCTTCAATAGCCAACTCTACCTCGTCGGGCAACTTGGTACCGTCGCCGGAAAAAAATTTAATCCCATTATCCTGAAATGGATTGTGCGAAGCGCTGATAACAATACCAGCAACAGCATGAAAAGTGCGTGTTAAATAAGCAATCGCGGGTGTCGGCATGGGCCCCAGCAATCGAACATCCATACCGGCTGCCGATAAACCAGCTTGCAGAGCGGATTCAAACATATAGCCGGAAATACGGGTATCCTTACCTATCAACACTTTGTTTTTGTTAGAACCATTCTTCAGAATGCAACCAGCAGCCCAACCGAGTTTTAGAATAAAGTCAGGGGTAATTGGTGGAAATCCGACGGTTCCCCGTATACCATCAGTGCCAAAATATTTACGTTGTTGTTTCATAAAAAATTCCTTGGAACGAAGGAATGAATTAAAACCCATTTTACGGATGCTATCCCTTCCCAAGATAGCATCCGTTTTAACTCTTCATTCGCTCAATAAAATATGTTTTCTCTCGTTACCATCTTTACATTATCGTTAAATGCAATTTTTGTACCTCTTAATCATAATGTGATGAAAACACTATTTTATCGGCCGAACTTCCCATCGGCAGTATGCTGTTCCTCCTCCAAAATATAACTGAAATGATTTACTTCGATATTAAATTAAATGTTTTAGCTTATTATTAAGCGAATGGTGAGTTTTAATATTTGAAAATCGGAGTCCAAATTTTAATTTGGACAAAACAAACTAAAGTTTAGACTCCTATAAACTTATTAATTATGTCTGTTGCAAAACAGCATGAGTCATTTTCACAACATCAACTGTCGCTGCAACATCATGGGTACGAATTATCCTTGCACCACGACTCACCGCGAGGACTGCTAAGGCTAAACTGCCATACAATCGTTCCGTCACCTGTTTATTTAACACTTTACCTATCAATGACTTACGCGATAACCCCACCAAGACGGGATAACCGAGTTCAGTAAACACCGGTAATTGCTTCATTAGCAATAAGTTATGCGCTACTGTTTTACCAAAACCAAAACCCGGATCTATTAGGATACGTGATGAAGCAATACCCGCCTCTAAACACACTTGTACCCGTTCTAGCAAAAACGCCTTAATCTCATTGACAACATCATCATAATAAGGATTTTCTTGCATGGTACGCGGTTCACCTTGTATATGCATTAGACAAACCTGCACCTTATTGGAAGCGGCAACAGCCGCCAAGCTACCTTCACCACGCAAAGCCATCACATCATTAATCACATCAGCCCCCCCCGCAATAGCTTCACGCATCACCTCAGCTTTACTGGTATCCACAGACGTTTTCAGGGGTAATTCGGCGCGGATTTTTAACAGGACGGGCATGACTCTATCAAGTTCTTCTTGCGCCGACACGGATTGTGCACCGGGGCGAGTGGATTCTCCCCCGATGTCAATAATATCAGCCCCTTCTTCAGCCATCTGGTGGGCATATTTCAAAGCCGCATCCACAGAAAAAAAATTACCCCCGTCCGAAAACGAATCGGGGGTAACATTAAGAACTCCCATGACTTGGGGAGCTGCATCGATATTTTCTTGCAACATATCGTTTTTCAGTTATAATTTTTCAGATAAATAATGTAACGATACGGATGCTATCCCTTCTTAGGGATAGTAT
>QNER01001172.1 GCA_003646175.1 Candidatus Parabeggiatoa sp. nov. 1 | reverse complement strand
TCAAACCGACTGGCACGCCACACGATTTTGGCACCGTCGGGGGAAAAAAAGGCACCGCCATCATAGCCGGGCGTATGGGTTAATTGTTGGAGCTTGGAGCCATCCAAATTCATGGTCCATAATTCCAAGTCGCCACTGCGGAGACTGGTAAACACAATCTTATCGCCCCGTGGCGAAAGCACCGCTTCCGCATCGTAGCCGGCACGACATTGCCGTTGATATCCGCTTTATAAATATCGTAGTCAGGATACAAAGCCCAAACATAGCCTTTACGCATATCCGCCGGCGGTGGACATTCCGCGCGGCCTTCGTGAGTTGAGGCATACAAAATGTGTTGTCCATCCGGATAGAAAAAGGAACAAGTGGTGCGCCCTTGCCCGGTGCTCAACAAACGTTTACCGCTGCCATCACGATTCATCACAAAAATTTGATCGCAGGGTTGTTGCGGATGACGCGGTGTGGATTGATAGACGAGTTGAGTACCCTCAAAAGAAAAATAAGCTTCGGCGTTTTCACCACCAAAGGTGAGCTGCTGAACATTTCGCAGATGGACTTCACGATGATCTTTGAGCGGCTCATTTAATTGAGGCTCAGCCGCGGTTGTGATATACCAATGGCATAACAAACCAAACAAGGTAAAAAACCGCAATTGAATTGTTGACATGTTGTTAATACTCCTTTTACAGTTATCAGTTATCAGTTACCCAAAAATCCGTGAAATCCGTCAATCCGTTGTACTTTTATCAGTTACAGTTACCAAAAAATCCGTGAAATCCGAAAAGAAGTTGTACTTTTATCAGTTATCAGTTACCAAAAAATCCGTGAAATCCGTCAAACCGTTGTACTTTTATCAGTTATCAGTTACCAAAAAATCCGTGAAATCCGAAAAGAAGTTGTACTTGTTATCAGCTGCTCGTTTTCACGCGCCTTTGTGAGAATATACACACAGAAGGCACAGAGTTACACAGAGTTACACAGAAAAATCAAAAAAACTCATGATAAGTAAGTATACATTTCATTTACTCCGGCGTTCTTTTAGCTGGTTTCGTTCATTCGGCACGAACTTTTGAAACAGTTTCGTCATTTCGTAGGGTGCCTTAGCGATAGCGTAATCCACCATTTTCTATAACAAAGATGCCACAATAGGCGGCGAATGGTTCCCAGGGCGCTGCCCTGGGCTTTAATAAAGCGCCCTTTCAGGGCTGAGTAGTTACAAAATATCTAAGCAAAGTAGGTTGGGTTAGTGATAACATAACCTGACATTTTCAAACTAAAGCAGCAGTTAAATTATTTGCTATCCAATGCTTCAACACCCGCCCAATCGTCAGGTACACCGACTTTTTGCCAATGCTGGCAACGGTTGAGATAAATCTGGGCTACCTTATCATCGGGATGGGTACCTAGCACTTGCTTAAAACACGGTATCGCTTTGGTAAATGCTTTTTGGCGATAGTGTATTAATCCATTTTCAAAGTCGTTACGTGTTTTCATTTTTAGATCAAGCAAATGAAGTGCATCACCGTCAAAGACTTCATAAACGGTTACCGGCTATGATTTACCTGTAACGATTACCCGGTCAATGGTACGAATGGCATATTGAGACACATTGCTTAAATTAGCATAAGTCTCTTCTGAAATCAACAATGCAGCACCATACATTTTGGTCATGCCTTCAATGCGAGAAGCTAAGTTGACTGCATCAGAAATCACAGTGCCATCCATACGATCTTCACCGCCAACCATACCCAGCATTAATAAGCCAGTGTTCAGTCCAATACCAATCGCAATGGGTTATAAACCGAATTGATGTCGTTTTTCGTTGTAAGCCGCTAATTTTTTTAACATGGCACAGGAAGCACTCACAGCTTCATCAGCACTGGTGGGAAACCAAGCCATAATGGCATCGCCAATATATTTATCAATAAAACCTTGATGTTGAGCAATAATAGGTCCATTCTGCTCAAATAGGCATTGATAAAATCAAAATTCTCTTGTGGGGCTATGGTAAAGGTAGTAATTTTACCAGTTTTCGCAAACTGAAGTTGGAACGAATCTAAATCAGCTTTGATTCCCCACGTACTTTGATAACGTGCTTCGGCCGTTTTTTCTAATTAATAATTTAAGGATAAGATTAGAAATGGCTTGTGGCAAATAGGGATTGATTTGATGAGGTGGCGTGGGTTGTTTAGCAATATGGCAATGCACTAATCCCATCGCCTCTTTCGATTCAAAGGGTACTTTTCCCGTAATTCCTAAAAAGTGATCCCTAATGAATAAAAATCGGTGCGATAGTCCAAGGCACAGTTCATACGCCCGGTTTGTTCCAAAGAGAGATAAGCCAAAGTGCCTTCTAACACCTCCTGGTTTTTAAACGTCAAATGTGGCTTTGACAATTGGGTGGAAATCCCCAAATCAATAATTTTCAATACACCCGTGTTGGGATTTAAAACTAAATTGGCGGTATTGATATCCTTATGGATAATAATTTTGTTGGTGAATTTGCCCCAGTTTAAGTAATTAGTCTAAGGTAAACGTGCGTTCTGCTAACCAGTGTTTTAAGGATTCGCCACCAAAATCTTCCAAACCTATCACGAGGGTATTCTAGTATTTGTCAATATGACAAGCATTGATAACGCCATCTATATCAGCTAAACGGCGCGTGATATCATATTCCTGACGGTAGCGCGTTAATTCTTCCGGGGTGGGATAGTCTTCTTTCAAGACTTTGAGGATAACCGGTTGATTATCCTTTTTTCTCATACCTCGATAGACGAGGGAGTTGGCACTTTCGTCAATCTGACTATCTATTTGATAGTGAGGTAGAGTTAACATCGTGAGAGTTTCTCCTAAAGTGAACTACAGGGATTGTTTATAATAAAGGATTAGATCGTGGTGTCATTTGGCTTTAAATCCTTTCATAAGCAAGCAATCCTTGTAGTTATCGTTGAGGATTTAGATAAAGGCACAATGCAAT
>QNER01001171.1 GCA_003646175.1 Candidatus Parabeggiatoa sp. nov. 1 | reverse complement strand
ATTGGTTTGTAGCCAACAGCTTTTCGCGCCAAAGTTTTTGCGCGCAAAAATTTTGGCGCGAAAGCAGTTGTCTAAAAGCTCAAGTCCCCTAAAGGGGACTAAATAATTATCTGGATACCTATAGAACTCCAAAATGCCCCAAAATCGTACAGCTGAGCGATCCCACCAACCCAACCGAAAGAATATAAAAATATAAAAAAATCATATATTTAAAAAATATGTGCATAGAGTAGCCCAGCGGGGGGGCATCAACACTTCCTTTACTTAAAATCGCTGAAACACCAAAGAGGCATTCGTACCACCAAACCCGAAGCTGTTGGACATCACTGTGTTAAGCGTCACATTATCTTGACGCTCACGCACAATGGGCATTCCCTCAGCCTGAGGATCAAGTTCGGTGATATTGGCGGAAGCACTGATAAAACCAGCTTCCATCATTAATAAAGTATAAATGGTCTCATTCACGCCCGCCGCCCCCAACGCATGTCCCGTCAAAGATTTAGTGGCACTGAGGGGCGGAATTTTATCCTTGAAAACTTGTTTAATCGCTTCTAATTCACGCAGATCGCCAATGGGTGTGCTAGTACCATGTGCGTTAATGTAATCAATGGGCGCTTCCACAGTTTCTAAGGCTTGCTGCATACACCGCACCGCGCCTTCCCCCGACGGTTGCACCATGTCATAGCCATCTGAACTCGCACCATAGCCGACGACTTCCGCATAAATTTTGGCACCACGCGCTTGTGCGTGTGTTAATTCTTCCAATACCACTATTCCACCACCGCCTGACATAACAAATCCATCTCGGGTGGTATCGTAAGGGCGTGAAGCCGTTTCTGGCGTGTCGTTATATTTAGAAGACAACGCTCCCATTGCATCAAACAACAGCGTCATAGTCCAATGGACTTCTTCGCCACCGCCGGCAAAGATAATATCTTGTTTGCCCATTTGAATTTGTTCATAACCATTACCAATACAATGGGCACTGGTAGAACAGGCCGAACTAATAGAATAACTCATCCCCTTTATTTTAAAGGCAGTTGCTAAACACGCTGATGTAGTACTCCCCATTGTGCGGGGCACCATGTAGGGGCCAACTTTACGCAAGCCCTTGCTACGCAGTATATCCGTTGCTAACACTTGATTGGTTGGCGACGCGCCACCGGAACCGGTGATTAAACCGGTTCGCGGCTTGGAAACGTCATTGTCTGACAAACCCGCATCAGTAATCGCATCGCGCATGGCTAAATAACTGAATGCCGCTGCATCGCCCATAAAGCGTTTTACTTTTTTCTCAATCAAAGCATTTAAATCAAGGTGAATAGCACCATGAACATTGGTGCGAAAGCCAAGATCAGCATATTCTTGATGAAATTCAATGCCTGAACGTCCTTGGCGCAAAGACTCCAAAACTTCTTGCTTGTTATTGCCAATACTACACACAATCCCAAGCCCGGTGATCACTACACGTTTCACAGCCTTATCCTCTCAAAATGTCTCGGTGGAAGTAAACAAACCAACACGTAAATCTTTAGCGAAATAAATCTCCCGTCCATCAACCGCCATCACGGCATCACCAATACCCATCACCAATTTTCGCATGATAACTCTTCTCATATCAAGATGATAAGTTACCAGCTTATTCTTTGGGGTCACTTGTCCCGTGTATTTAACTTCGCCCCCACCAAGTGCCCGTCCCTGTCCGGGGCCGCCTAGCCACCCTAAGAAAAACCCTATCAATTGCCACATCGCATCTAACCCCAAACAGCCGGGCATGACGGGATCGCCGGGAAAGTGACATTTAAAAAACCACAAATCGGGATGTATATCAAGTTCGGCAATGATATGACCTTTATTTGCCTTGCCCCCATTGTCAGTGATGTTGACGATACGATCAAACATCAGCATAGGCGGCAGAGGCAATTGTGCATTACCCGGCCCAAACATTTCGCCGCGGGCACATTGGAGTAATTCTTCGTGGATATAACTATTTTTTGGTTCCATCGTGTTTCCTAATGATAATAAATAAAGCAAACTCATAGCTTGGTTTTCTGAGGCTATTTATTCATGCTTGGAATACATTTTATAGCATACGTTGTCATGTTTATATAGTGTGCATCCAAAATAGTGTCATTTCGACTGAACAAAAATCGATACACGTTGATAACAAAAAAAAATTCGTGAGCTTTGCTTGAAATGACAATGGGAGTTTCTGGATGGACACCATACCGTTTTTTCAGAAATTGTAACGAAGTGAACCTTTGGGTGGTGCGGTACCAGCCAAAGTGGTAACGAACTTTTTCTGAAAGTCTATAGAAAAGGCTTAGAGTACTGGATTGTAGAAATTTAGAATAACATAAATACAGGAGCTAAACAAACGGGTATCGCTCATGTGGGCAAATAGGTGAAATGTATTCATAACTTATTGACAATAAATGGAGTAAATCAAAAATTCACCAGTTTTCCCATATGAGCGACGGGTATTTGTCGGTGCTTTCCCCATTTGGCAAGGCCGTAAAAATTCGCAATACTCAAATACCCGTTTTACCAAGTCAATTAATTTTCCTCAATCCGTACTGCATTCCAGAATGACCAGTCACATTGAGGATTATTCGCAGCACCGGGGTGGGTACGCAACACCAATTCAGCATTCTGTTCTATTTCAAAGGAAATAGTCGGCAAATTCTGCAATCCTCTATCCGGTTCCACAATATGTGGATTCAAAAACCGCTTGAATAATATCCGTTCCTGACTTTTCTCTCCCTGAATCAAGGCACTAAATTCTACACCATCAGTGGGATACTTATTTTCAGCACTATACGCGCCCTTAAGAATGCCAAATTTACCGGTAAGTGTGTGCTTGCCAGCAGACACTCGAAAACGCATTTCGCCTAGGGCATGGACCATCAAGACTGGTTGACCATCTTCCGAAGCTTTATGACTCGGTGAACTGACTTGATAGGGGACTGAATGAAACAT
>QNER01001170.1 GCA_003646175.1 Candidatus Parabeggiatoa sp. nov. 1 | reverse complement strand
TTGCCCCCTTTATGCTAGGGCATCGCCCTAGGAATCTATTTTTATTTTTACCCAGGGCGTTGCCCTGGGCTGGTATGTTTGCCCCTTTCAGGGGCAAGATAAATAATATGAAATAAATATAAACCCCTGAAAGGGGTTGACATACCAGCCTAGGGCATCGCCCTAGGTAAAAAATAAAAATTTTTGACAGGGTTTGGGCAACCGCAAGGGATTGCCCCTACGCCTGACAATTTTCCAAAACCGTAAAGCGTTGCAAAAACCTTGAAGGTTTCTAATGGTTTAGTCTCATTTATCGAAACCATTAACATAAAAAATTAAATTTATCAATGCGTAAGTCTCTGACAATGGAAAATTCTACAATAAAAGTTGTGTCCTGTCCTAAGATACTTCTAGTCTGTGTCCCCAACGGGGGACATCAATAGCTCCTTTCTCCTTGAACCGATCCCCTTTCCCCTTTTCGCTCCCCCCTTTCTCCTTTCTCCTCTAGTTTCCAAACAACGCCAACGCTTGCAAACAACGCTCACGGTGCAACTCGCCGGTATCAGGCTCAAGTGTGCAACCGGGAATTTTTAAACCATAGCACGCTCCTTGACTTTCGGCAACCAGTATCCACAAACACAGTTGTGACAACGCCGCTTCAAGATTATTCAGTGCCCGAACATCATCCCAAGTTAGCCACACTTTTGCCGCGTTGATGCCATCAAATTGTTTAATCATCCAACCTTGCCCACGGGCAACAGCTTTCCAATCAATATGTCGTGGTGAATCCCCCGGTTTATAATCACGATAGCCGATAAAATCTTCACCACCACCGTCGCGGGGGCTACCTTCCCCGGTATTTTCAGATTGTTGGCCCAATGGTAAGGTTTTATGGCCTAGCGGTGCTGGATAAACTAAAGTAGAAATATCTAGGTGTACATAAGCCCAAGCGTGAAAAAGTCCCAAAGGAAAACGACTGTACACAGTTACCCGCTCTAAAAAAACCCGTCCACGTTGCACAGTGGGAAGGGGGATATTGAGGCTCACGCGCTGATCGGGGAACAAGTCTATGACGATTTTGGATTTGGGGTTATCCGATTTTAGATTTTGGATTTGGAATTTTGAATTATCGCGCTGCCAAACTAAGGCATAGCGAGCCGCTGGTCCGCGATTGTCTAACCAAAACTGAAACTGCGCGGTTTCACTGGCAAAGACGGGGGCGACTTTGCCCGCCTCTATGCGTAACCCCAATAACATACGATGGGTGTGCAAAATCGACACCATTGCCATGCTACCCAATAAAAAGGTTAGCGCATAGCCCATGCTGTTGTTGTAATTCATAGAGCCGATTAGCATCACCAATAACACGAGTGTAAACATCAAACCTGTCGCATATCAAGTACAACCGGCCCAGATTGTGCAGTGTCACGCTGCCGGGAAAAAAAATGTCGCCAACCCGTGTGACTTGGTTTCACAGAAGAAGATTGTGCTGTCATTGGTGTCGGTTGTGGTTGATTTAAGTCAGATAATTTCTAACCTGTTCAAACGGATACTATCCCTTCGAGGTATAGCATTCGTAAAATCACTACATGTACAGGACTACCCCGGAGGTTATTTCGAGTGAAACAATAAATATTTTGGTTATCAACGTGTTAAGATTTAGGACTTCAGTCGAAATGACACACGGATCGAAATGACGCTGGGATCGAGTTTCTGGGTGGGCACTAACTATATTTTATTTGATAGCATCCAAACTCACTACGGGTTCATCCCCCACGACTTCCGCACTGTGAACCTCACCTTTTGGTACCGCGATCGCATCGCCCGCTTCCAAAATAACACTTTTGCCACCCATTTCCAGCCTGAAGCGCCCAGAAAGAACCCCATCAATTTTGTCCACACCATGCGTGTGGGGCGGGAAGTAGGTGCTGGGGGGATAAACATAACGGTTGACGACATAACCCCGTTCTTCAAGCTTGCGGCGCATTGCATCTTCACTTAGGACACCCTCTTTTTCTTCATTCCAATGTTCGAGTTCCACGTTTTCTCCTAAGGTTTGAAATGTTAAAGAAATCCGATTTCTTCAAGAAATCGGATTTCTCACCACGTTTTTTTTAGTATATTCTATCGTATTCCAGAAAAAAAACTTTGGACAAACATCCAATGTTTGCCAAATATCGGATGTTTTTAAAACCAATAGAACCGAAAAAATGATGAGCAATTCAGCAGTGAACAGTGTCATCGGTTTTTTTTGCATTGTGCTCGGTTTGATAAATCTTGGCATAGCCCCTTCCCTTATTGTGACAATTTTTGGGCGGTTTTCTGGTCATTGTCGGTTTTTGGTTTTTAAGAAAAGCCTTGTTACTTTTTTTGTCCACCCTCCCCCTATCATCCTTCCACACCAGTAACACCGCCCTATTTTGTAGGGTGCAAGTATTACGGCAATTGAATAAGGCCTTAAGAATTGGCGAAAATTTGTCTTTAGTCGGTGAACAACGTATAGGTAAAACGTCGTTGTTGAAAACATGGCAACAACAGTTGGAAATGACGGGGCGGGTGGTGGTGTTTGTGGATGGTTTAAAAACCGCTGCCTCAGTCGCTGAATTTGTCCAAGCGATTACGTAGCAAGAGGTGCCCGATAATCCCGAAAAAGCTGCCAATGTCTTGCAACAATGGGCTGAATAAACCGTAGCACCATTACCGCCGTTATTAACTGATGTTACGCACTCAACTTCTGGGACTGAAGAACGCAAACGACAATTTAGCTTTCTTCAGCCATAAACTTCAATCGTTTGAGAGGCAACTCATTTTTTATGAGTATCAGCTCCAATGCGTGAGGTTTCGTGCGCTTATCATAAGATTGATAAGAATCAAGGTGCGTAACATTAGTTATTAACTCATGTTACGCACATTCATGAGAACGAAGCCACGGTGCAATAAAGCGGAAGTTCCATACCATGATGATGTTTGGTGAAAGGGCAACCAATCGGGGCGCAGGGGG
>QNER01001169.1 GCA_003646175.1 Candidatus Parabeggiatoa sp. nov. 1 | reverse complement strand
AATGATATCCTAGGGCGTTGCCCTAGGCTAGTATGTCAGCCCCAGAAAGGGGCAAAGCAGCGTCAGGCTTATTTCCGGACAACTCTAATGTTATACGAACTTAGTGTTTGCTGTACTAGTTGGAGCGATGCTGTCTTTTGTGTCAAATTTCCCAATTCCCAATTTCCAAGCACTTTTTTGAAATCTTGCAAGTACCTTTTCTATAGATTTTCAGAAAAATAACTTCACGTAACGGATGCTATACTTCGATGGGATAGTATCCGTTAACTTTGGCTGGTGAAATTAATTATCTGAACATCTATATTTAATATATATTAATAAGGTTCACAAATACCTATCATTGATTCTATAGCTAAGGCAACTCACAAAAATAAATATACCAACAAACAACTTGCCGCTAAGTGATATTATCGCAAAAAAAGCGATAGCATCACTTTCGTCATTGGTATTTTATTATTTGGGAGTTACCTAATTTCTACTATTACCCATTAGCCATTGCCCCATACGCGAGCGGTTCAATATTATATTGACCAGTACAAAAATAAAATTATACCAATTGTGAATTGTGTTTGTGGCAAATTTTTGCTGGTTGTAAATATTTCTGTGAAAGTCCAAAGTTCCGCCACGCACAGCGAAGAACGCCGGCACACCATCGCGCAAATAATTCAGCTTTGCCCCAGTAAAAAACTTCAAGGTTTGGGCTGGGAACGAAAGTTGCGATACTGGTGTTTTGTAACGAATGGGAAAATTGGAATCCATGTAACCCCTTGAAGGTTTGGCAAATATCGAAGGTTTGGCGTAGGACGCATTCCCAAAAAACGGTATCATTTTTATTTATAAATAATTGTATTTATTATTTATAAAAAACTTTTGGCGCGTTTCTTAGGCCGCGGAGTCAAAATTAATGAGTGACATTGATTACCCTTCAATAAAAAAATGCGTCCTTGGCGTAAAACTTTTCTGAGCAACTAAGGCAGCCCCCAATTAATAATATACCAAGGGCAACCATAAAGGATTGCCCCTACAAGATTCTGAGTTAGGGCAATCCGTTGCGCAAGCTCCATCGGTGGTAATTTCCTAACCGCATTACCCTAAAGAAGTCATAAGGCTCGTTTTTTGTTTCAATAATTAAAAAAACATTTTCATTTTCGCGGTTTTGGAGTGTACTCTGTATACTAATATAATAATATAACGCGATGCTCAACTTTAATTTATAACCCATTGATTTTTTGAGCCAGGCGGATATCGCAGTCTGTATCCACCAAAAATTTAATGTTGAAAATTCAATCACTTCAAAAAAGTTGAGCATCGCGTTAATTATAATAAAATATTGGTTATTATGAAGAACGGTTTTTCCCCTTTCTTATTTTCTAATTAAAGGTCAAAGCAAAAATAATTTCCCTGCAACGCCCCTTTAACCGATCAAACGAGGTGAATCAAGCCGGTTAAGCTTCAGCAATAGAGGGGATGAACGGGGCGTGTTTAGGGGCTTTGCGTAAATAACTTTGATATTAGAGTTTGTACCGATTTAACGTAACCCATTGATTTATTTGAATTGCGATTTTGGTAAATTCCATAAAATCAAGCACTTAGGATTAAATCAGTATAATGTCTATTATACTTTGCACCGCCATAAATTGCGCTTTTAGAAGTAGATGAACAGGGAAATCTTTAAAAAAAGACTAAAGATTTCTTTAACCTTCATTAGGCAACTCCCAAATAATAATATACCAAAGGCAACCATAAAGGATTGCCCCTACTAGGAGTCTGTCGGACTTAACGGCTAACTTATTGTTTATACTGAAATTTCCATTTCGGACTCCATTGGTAAATCGCTTGTATCTCAATCACTTAACACAACCAGCCCGACAGACTCCTAGCGAATCTTGTAGGGGCAATCCGTTGCTCCAGCCCCATCGTTGGTATTTTAATTTTTGGGAGTTACCTTACTCTCTGGCTCAGTTTATGACAATGTTCAGTATATTCTCACTCAACCCTTTAAATAAAAACCATAAATGATAAAACTTGTCAAAGTTATTTTTTGATAAGCCCTTAGAATTAGGGAAATTATTTTGTCGCTAAACCTTAGTGTTTGAACAAAAACGCCTGCCGTTGGGAATGGTTTATTAAGGAATGGAGAATGGTTTATGCTAGTCTTGTATAATTCGTGATGGTGTTCAAATGGATACTGTCCTGTCAAATCACTACATGTATATTGTTTGGAAGAATAATCGGCCTTGCTTGAACATAACAAATATCAAGGTTTTGGATTTTAGGCTATTTTTGTGTACAAAAAACGTTAGCCTAGAACTGATTTTATTTTCAGGCAAAAATTTTTGCACGCAAAAACTATCGCTACGAATTGATAATTGGCAACTGAAAAGCTATAGGACTATCTGATTTATTAATTTCCAATTCCCAATCGACACAAAAGTTGGAGCGATGCTGTCAACTTTGGCGTAATCTACGCAAAAGTTTTTGCGTCGTTCCCAATTCCCAATGCCCGATATTTTGCGTTTGGCAGCCTATAGACGTTCTGAAAAAGATTTCGGGCAAAACCAGTTATAAACCTTCAAGGTTTTGGAAACCTTGAAGGTTTTGCCCGAATTTCAGTTAGAAACCTTCAAGGTTTTGGAAACGCTTTACGGTTTTGCCCGAACTGAAAAAGTATAGGTCAAAATTTGTTATAACTTAACTGGCTCACTAACTATGAAAAGAACTTTTCAACCAAGTAATTTGATACGCAAACGTCGTCACGGTTTCCGTGCTCGTATGAGAACGAAAAGTGGACGGAAAATAATTAACGCTCGACGTGCCAAAGGACGTAAACGTCTCAGTGCTTGATAACCGATGAGTGCCTCCTACCAGTTCACGCGACAACAACGTCTGCTAAAATCGTCTGAGTACAAGTCTGTTTTTGATCAGCCTTGTAAATCAAGTGATCGGTACTTGACGGTGTTGGCGAAAGCCAACGCACGGGATT
>QNER01001168.1 GCA_003646175.1 Candidatus Parabeggiatoa sp. nov. 1 | reverse complement strand
TGAATAATAATTAATTTGTTAATCACGAATAGAGAATTTAAAGCTCATATTAAGATGATTACTTTATATTTCAGTCAGTTATAAGTGAAATGCTGAATTTGTTATGGTTTAACGTCTAAAAATGTTATCACATTTTATCACTTGTCTTTTCGCTTATTTTTTTGTGCATGGTGAATTAAATGACATAGAATTCAATAAGTTATTTTCTACTTTTAAAATCAACGCACCGCGAAGGTGTGATATATATTTTTGGCGTTTCGGTCGGAAAATTGTCAACATGTAAAATCAATAACTTACAAATGACTTTGAGTCGAAAAAATTTAGTCAAAAAAATAAGCGAAAGTAGCGTTGTCAGAGCATAAGACATAATTAGATGGTTTTTACATGAGGTTTGTTTGCTATTTGCGATTTACGATTATAGAAGTTCGTTCCCCCTATCGATCTTAAGTTTTCTGAAAAAACTTGGTTTCTAAGCTATAGATGTTCAAATAATTAATTTCACAAGTCGAAGTTAACGGATACTATCCCTAAGAAGGGATAGCATCCGTTTCGTTACGTTATTTTTCTGAAAATCTATAACTATTTGGCTTTCTCGCTAAGGCTGTCCAGAAAAATTTCGTCCCAAACCCCCAAGCTTGGCAAACCTTGGAAAAAACTTTTTTGGATGACTCTATCAGTTTTTGTGTACAAAAACTTCGCTTTGAATAAAATGACACCTTTTCAATAACATCTTGAAAGATTAGATGGTTTTCATTCTAAGGCAAAACCGTAAAGCGTTTCCAAAACGCTTTACGGTTTCTAACTGCTATCCCAGCGTAGACTGACTTCGAGTGTTTTGGTTCATTTTTTAGATATTCACATAGACATTTTTTTTTGATACAATCTCAACATTTATAGTGCCTAATGGAAAAACTTGATTTGCAATTGCTGGAAGCCAGAATTGATGCGCTTATCCAAACCTGCAAACAACTCGCTGATGAGAACAATGCCTTGCGTGAAAACAAAGCCAACTTAATATCTGAGCGTGCCACCTTACTTGAAAAAAATACCGTCGCACGCACACGTATTGAGGCGATGATTGCCCGGCTTAAATCTATGGAAGTAGGCACATGAATAGTGATAAATCGGTACCGGTTAATTTGCGTATCCTTGATAAGGATTATGTGGTTGCTTGTCCAGAAGATGAACGCGATACTTTGATGGCTTCTGCGAGGTTTCTCAACGAAAAAGTCCAGCAAATACGCGGCGGTGGCAAAGTGGTTAGTACAGAACGTATAGTGGTTATCAGCGCACTTAATATTGTTCACGAATATTTACAATATAAACAACAAAAAGACGATGATATAAACACTATAGAAAATGACATTGTGCAATTGCAAGAAAAAATAGGACTTGCTTTGTTAGAGATAAAGTCCTAAAATTGGTTTTGGCATCCCCTCTCGTGTTGTGGGCAAGGTAGACTCTTGAACCTAACTTTTCTACCGAGGGACGGAGTGTAGTAGATGCGGTGTGCAAGTCCGCCCGTGTAAAAAGCGTTGTGGAAGCCTAAAGCATTTCTCCGATGTCCCACCCTGAACCGACGCGGTTCAAGGTCAACAACTCTCGCAGTGCGGGTAGGTGGATGCCTTTTTTTTTTGGGTGATTGGTAGTTGCCCATTCCTTAATGAACTATTCCCTATTCCCAATCCCGATTAACCAAAAGTCATCTTCGCTTGTAAGTTGGTGCGTGAGTCAGCACTGGCTAAAGCGTCTTCCAAAGCTACCCTGCCTTCTTGGTATAAATTCATCAATGCCATGTCAAATGTCTGCATGCCTTCCGCCCCGCTATTGGCCATCGCTTCTTTTATCTCATCTATTTTGCCCTTTAAAATCAAATCAGCAATATAAGGTGTATTGATCATCACTTCCACCGCAGCGGCCCGTTTGTTATCCACACTATGCACTAAGCGCTGTGAAATAATGCTCACAAGATTTAAAGATAAATCCATATATAATTGTTTATGTTGTTCTTGTGAAAACATATTGATAACGCGCTGCATGGCTTGATAAGCATTGTTGGCATGTAGGGTGGAAAGGGCTAAGTGTCCGGTATTAGACAATTCTAATGCGGCTGCCATGGTTTCTTGATCACGGATTTCGCCAATCAAAATCACATCTGGAGACTCGCGCATGGCACTTCTGAGGGCACGCAGATAGGAGTGCGTATCTACCTCTAATTCACGTTGATTAACTAGCGATTTTTGATGGGGGTGTACAAACTCTATGGGATCTTCAATGGTTAAAATATGGCCCGCCTGATGTTCATTACGATGGTTAATCATGGCTGCGAGGGTTGTTGATTTGCCTGAATTGGTCGCGCCAACCATCAAAATCAAACCGCGCTTACGCATAATTAACTCTTTGAGTATCCCCGGTAATTTCAAGTCATCCAGTGTAGGCACCTTCGATTTGACATAGCGCATCACAATGGACACCTGCCCTTGTTGCCTAAACGCATTGACACGAAAACGCGCATCGGTTTCAGGCAAGGTAATGGCGAAGTCAAGTTCAAGTTCTTTTTCAAAATAAGCCCGCTGATCTTCATTCATCATATTGTCGGCGATAGCTTGAGTTGTCTCGGCCGTGAGTATTGTCTTACCCACACTAATGACTTTCCCGGACGCTTTAATACGCACCGTTGAACCGACGGTAAAAAAGATATCAGAGGCATCTTTTTCAACCATCAATTTCAGATGGGGGGTAATGTCCATATTTTTAGACTAATTAATTAGTGTTCGTGGCTAAAGTTTGCTAGAAAAACTTCTATAGCTAATTATGAACGGTGAATGGAGTATTGATTGTTAAATGCCATAAAAACATGAATAAAATTAATTGTGAATTATGAATAATTATGAATTATGAATGGTGAATGGCGCATTGACTGTTAAGTGCCATAAAAACATGAATCATTTTTTATTTCAATAGTTTAATGCAAAGAAAGTAC
>QNER01001167.1 GCA_003646175.1 Candidatus Parabeggiatoa sp. nov. 1 | reverse complement strand
TTTTTTCCGGGAGATTTTAACGGATGCTATCCCTTTTTTCCGGGATAGTATCCGTTTTACCCTTTTTTCCGGGAGATTTTAACGGATGCTATCCCTTTTTTCCGGGATAGTATCCGTTTTACCATTTTTTCCGAGATAGTATCCGTCATGACTTAATAAATATTTGTAAAAAAATGAGTATATTAAAAGCCAACACCATCAAAAAAATATTCCGGGAACATTTTACAGGTGAAGTGCCCATTGTCAAATATGGCTCTGAAAAGAAAATACTGATTTCAAAAATAAAACAGAAATTAAGCACCATAAAAGGTTTTGCTTTCTTAGACAGGCACTATTGCTCGTCAAGATATTACACAGAAACAGAACGTGACGAAATTTGCTATTTTAAAATTCTGGCATCTTCAAAACATTATAATTATCTAGAATTTACGATAGCCTTTAATGCACAACATGAATTGATCATTGAAAAGTGGTATAAACTGAACTCGCCGGTTTATCAGCTTGAACAAATCTATACGCTTTTTGATAAGATGACAGTAGAATTGAAAAGACTGGATGCCAATTATCTAAAAAGTCAATCAAAAAGAGAATCAGATCAAATCAAAAGGCAAAAAATTAAGGGGCTAAAACACACGGCGATTATCGCAAAAATCCACCAGATCGCAAAAGAGGATAAATTGGAGTTTTATGTGACAGAACACGTTAACAAAGTCAAACTAGCGATACGTTTGGCTGGATCGGAAAAGATGGAGATTGATATTCCCTACAGTCAGTTTCAACAGATACTCCAAAATTTGCGTGTGATGATTCAAACGATTAGGGAATTTCATGATTTAGGCATTACTTTAAAAATGCGAAGAACGAGTTATCGTGAACCAAAGTGGATTTCTTATAAAGATGAACAAAATTCTCCCTAAATTGCCAGCAATAATCGCAACTTGCGAATAGCAAACAACCGCCTTCACATTTCATTTAACATTTAACGGCCATCAATAATTCTCAAATCGCGAATAAAAAACAACCGCCTTCGCATTTCATTTAACATTTAACGGCCATCAATAATTCTCAAATCGCGAATAAGAAACAACCGCCTTCACATTTCATTTAACATTTAACGGCCATCAATAATTTTCAAATCGCGAATAACAAACAATCGCCTTCGCATTTCATTTAAAAAATAATGTTACGCACAACGAACGCAAAATGACTTGTCAATCGGGGCAACCATAAAGGATTATCCCTACATAAATGACTTAATGGCAGCGATTCCTCGAAGGAATAGCATCCGTTGAAATATCAGGATAATTCATTATGACGACTAACCCCCCAACTGAAAAAGTCCACCTCAGCATTCCCGCCACCTTTGGCTATGAAGACATGCCGGCGGCTGTCGCGCAAGTTTGGGTAACCAATATGGGCGCGTCGAAAGAAAAAGCCGATAAAGCAAAGCTCGCCGTGATGGAAATCTGCTTAAACGCGATTGAGCATGGCAGCGGCAATAATCCTGCTAATGTGGTGAATATTGATTTATTTGAACAGGACGACACGTTGGTCATAGAAGTTTCTGATACGGGTAAGGGATTTACGCCGGCGATACCTAAAGCATTTCCACCCACGCAAGCTAATCGGCGGGGATTTGGACTTTTTATGGTATATAAACTCGTTGATGCGTTAGAATTTTCCTCTTTTGATAAAGGTACTTTGGTACGCATGAAAATTAAAACGGAGACAACCGCATGAAGGAAACTTTGGATATCAAATTATCTGCCGATAAAACCAGTGTTCAACTGATTGGCTATTTTTCACCGGCGACGATTCAATTTCCTGACACGATTGATAAATTATTGCACCTCTGTAACAGTGCTTTGCAAAAACATTATCAGCGTCACAAAAAGTCTATATTAATAGTCAATTTCATTGCCACCACCAAAATATCGTCGGTGGGTTTTAGTGTGCTTGAAGCCGATGTGCAAGAGTTTGCGCTGCAAAAAAAGGCTCAACTCAAATTTATCAACTTTCCGACTTCCATCAAACCATCGCTGGAAACAAGGGCGTTGTATTATCGGTTGACTGAACAAGATGGGATTCATTTTCGGGATTAGAGGAGAGTGATGAAAAACATCATATTCATAGGGGCATCGCGAGATAACTATAAGAGAATTTCCAAAAGGAGCGCGGCAAGAAGCGGGCTACCAATTACTACGAGTCCAATCTGGTGCCATTCCCGATAATTGGAAACCAATGAAAACTGTCGGCAAGAACGTTAAAGAAATACGCATTCACGTTGAAGGCGAATATAGGGTTATCTATGTGGCTCATTTTGAGGAGGCGGTTTATGTACTTCACGCTTTTCAGAAAAAAACGCAGAAAACCCCCCAACACGATATTGAACTTGCACATAAACGGTTTCAACAAATTGAGAGGGAAAAACCATGACTAATGAAGATAGCAAAATGATTAAGTCATGCGGGAATATCTTTAAAGATCTCGGATTTGATAACGTGGAAGCGGAAAATCTGCACATCCGTTCTTTGTTGATGCTCGAAATAGAGCGTTACATCAAACAACAAGGCCTAACTCAATTTGAAGCCGCTAAACGGCTTGGCATAACTCCGCCTCGCGTCGCCTCGCTTCTGAGTGGAAAGCTTGACTCATTCACTATTGACACACTTGTGAATATGTTGGTGCGTGTGGGCTCTCGCGTGGATGTTGTTATACAACTACAAAAGGCTGCGTAAAAAAACACGCTAATTTCGCAAATAGTTATTAATGTAGGGTGGGCAACGTGTTTTTGTTGCCCACCAAACGCCAAAAATGGTGGGCAATAAAATTCTGAAAATGCTATAGTTGCCACTATGAACACCACAGCCCTCATCACCTTATTATTCACGCTCGCTATCACAGCCCCCATTGCCAATCCGCATTGGTTATCCTATTTGCGGCGACGGTGGCAGCGTTTGCCGGCCGAACCCGATGTTTCGACGTGGCAA
>QNER01001166.1 GCA_003646175.1 Candidatus Parabeggiatoa sp. nov. 1 | reverse complement strand
GGTAAGCGGGCAGAACGATCTCAAACATTATTCAGAATCCGCCCGCCCGCTTGCCCACCATCCATCTCCATGAAAATAGGCAACACGTTTAAACCCTAAATCAGCTTAAAATCAACAGCCTAGCCTCAGGCTTTCTGGGGGATGGACAAATTTAGGGTTTGGTATAGTGAATAACCCCAACAACCCATTCCCAAATTACCACATCAAATCATCCGGCACGACATAGTCCGCATAAAGATCATCCGCTTCGGTGGTTTTTTCCTCATCTTTGTTAAGATAAAGCACGGTTTCGGGCGCACGTTCAAGAAGTTTCTCCGCAATAGAGGTGGGCACCAAATAGTAAGAATCTTCCCAAACCGTGATTGCCAATTGACCATTGGTAAGTTGCTGTTGCTGTTGGGCATTAACAGAAATCCGTCTTATGAACTTGCCCTCACTAAAATGATAGGCAATGTCCGCTTTAGAGTCATTAACTTGATGACTTTGAATAAGATCGCGTACTTGAGCGTGCAACTCTTTTTGCTGACGCTCGGCCTCTTTTTGGCGATTCAATTCCTGAGCGTGTGCAATTTCCTCTTCCCGCGCCTTCGCGGCCAGATAAGCAGCGGATTCAGTCTCTACCGCCCCAACCTCCGTTTTTTCAGCTTTTTTCTTTTTCTTTTTCAGCTTTTGTTGTTGGTGAGTTTGTGATTTAGCTTGCTTTTCAGCTTTTTTGGCCTGTTCTTTGGACACAAAGCCAGTTTTTAAAAGTTGATCTCGTAATGAACTCATAATTAACTTTCAAGGTAATAGGTAATGGGTAATGGGTAATGGGTAATGGGTAATGGGATAAAAACCCATTTTACGGATGCTATCCCTTCTTAGGGATAGTATCCGTTTTAAAATTGCATTTTGCAAATGTAGTAAAGTCAATAACTTAATATTAATCGGTATAATGTCTAATGACTCCAGCACCATGTTCTGCCGATTACCCAATCTTTGCCCCAGCAAAACCCATCTTTTAAAAAAGGAAATTCTATCAAATGTTTTGGTTACAAGTTATTTTAGACACAGATGCACAAACGGCGGAACAGATTTCTGAAGGATTGTTCGCCATTGGAGCGGTTTCCGTCACTTTGCAAGATGCTGAAAATCAACCATTGTATGAGCCGCCCTTAAATACAACGCCCCTGTGGGGATGGACACAGGTAGTCGGTTTATTTGAAGGCGATACCGTGAGCTATGAGCTACAAACTCAGTTGCAGGCAGTGCTTGCCCCCTTGCCCTTGCCCCCCTGTCAAATACAGAAGTTGGCGGATAAGGAATGGAGTCGCGTGTGGATGGAAGATTTTCATCCAATGCGATTTGGGGAACGTGTCTGGATTTGTCCCAGTTGGCAAACGCCACCCAATCCACAAGCCGTTAATATTTTCCTCGATCCGGGTTTAGCGTTTGGGACAGGCACACATACAACAACGGCTTTATGTTTAGAATGGCTAGATTGCCTAAGCGATTTATCGGGTAAAACACTGATTGATTATGGTTGCGGTTCTGGTATTTTAGCCATTACGGCCGTCAAATTGGGCGCAGCTCACGTCTGGGCAGTGGATAATGATCCTCAAGCTTTGCAGGCTACCGAAGATAATGCTAAGAAAAATAAAGTGGACAGTGCGATTAGTCCGGTTTTACCTCAACAATTGCCAGATTTTAAGGCTGATGGGATACTCGCTAATATTTTGGCAATGCCCTTGATAAAATTAGTAACGACTTTTGCCGCACATTTAAACACCGACGCACCACTGGCGTTATCAGGCATTCTCAAAGAACAACGCTCTGAAGTGATAGCGGCTTATACGCCTTATTTTACTATGACAGAAATTGTGGAGCGAGATAATTGGATGCGTATTGTCGCCAAAAAAAAATGAAATATCAGTATCTAAAACCAAGATACCCCTTGTATCCCCTCTATCGATAGGACTCGCAAAGAAATACTTCCAAATTTAACGCACGGATAGTATCCCTTCGAGGGATGCTATCCGTTATCGTCTCAATCACGCCTAAAGTTTTTTTGTGCTCAAAAACGTTAGGCGCGTTTCTATAGCATTCAGATAAAGAATTTTGGCAGGAGTCCAAACTTTAGTTTGGGAGAGCATTGATAAATCTGGCCGACTCCTGTGAACTTCAAGCTTTTGAATTTAATTTTGTAACTACTCAGCCCTGAAAGGGCGCTTTATTAAAGCCCAGGGCAGCGCCCTGGGAACTTAATTTTTTTATAAATGGATTAAAATTATGCAAACACAATGTCCCCATTGCCAAACGATTTTTCGCGTCACAGCGGCTCACCTGAACATTGCTCAGGGACATGTCCGTTGCAGCCATTGCCAACATATTTTCAATGCAACCAATCATTTGCTCGAACAATTACCTGAACAAACCACCTCCGAAGAACCGTTTCGCATTGATGATGAGCATACCATAGACTTTCAAGAGGATAACTTTGAAGAATATAACATTCCCGAGTTACTCCAAGAAGATATTTACGAGCCACGTCGGGGCAGAGCTTGGAAATCATTCTTTTTCTGGGGGATAATGGTTATATTGCTGGCTGCCATACTGACTGTGCAAGGAATGTGGATTTTTCAACGGGATCACGTTTTGCAACATCCCCAAATCAGGCCTTGGCTAGAGCAATTTTGTTATACCTTTTTATGTGCTTTACCGCCAACGCGAGATTTGAAAAGTTTTGAGATGCAAGCGAATATTGCCGAAGTTCATCCCGACATGGATGATGTGATCCAATTTGAAGCGACATTTATCAACAATGCGATATTTCCACAGCCTTATCCTGAATTGCAATTGACTTTTGAAGACTTCAACAAGAATCCACTTGCTAGGCGCCGTTTTAAACCGGCCGAATATTTGGGCCGCCCCGTTGGCAAAAACCAACAAATGCGAGCAAAAGCCTCTGTCCATATCAAGCTAGACTTTAGAGACATGGCGACTTTTATCGAAGGTGGC
>QNER01001165.1 GCA_003646175.1 Candidatus Parabeggiatoa sp. nov. 1 | reverse complement strand
CGCTTTGCCGATAAAGGTTCACACCAAATTTTTGTGGAGCCAGAAGGTTTGGAAACCTTTGAAGTTTACCCCAATGGTATTTCGACCAGTTTATCGTTTGAAATTCAAATCGCGTTAGTGCGTTCCATCAAAGGCTTTGAAAATGCCCATATTACGCGCCCCGGTTATGCGATAGAATATGATTTTTTTGACCCCCGCGATTTGCAGCCTAGCTTAGAAACTAAAACAATCAAAGGCTTATTCTTTGCCGGCCAAATCAATGGCACGACTGGCTATGAAGAAGCCGCAGCCCAAGGTTTAATTGCCGGCATGAATGCCGCGTTACAAGTACAAGGCAAAAACGCTTGGACACCCCGCCGTGATGAAGCCTATATTGGTGTGCTCATTGATGATCTGATTACGCAGGGCACAAATGAGCCTTATCGTATGTTTACCAGTCGTGCCGAATATCGTTTATTACTACGCGAAGATAATGCCGATTTACGTTTGACAGAAACAGGGTGGGCATTGGGTTTAGTGAGCGACGCGCAATGGCAGGCCTTTGAAACCAAAAAAGTGGCGATTGAAGTGGATAAACAACGTCTGAGTCAATTATGGATTCGTCCAGAAGACGTTGAAGCTGTGGTGGCACTTGATGTGACAACAATACGCAAAGAAATCAATTGTTTGGAATTATTGCGTCGCCCAGAAGTCACTTATCAAGACTTGCTACGTTTGCCATCGGTTGCTGCAAACGCTGCCACCGCAGTAGTTCAACAACAGGTTGAAATACAACAAAAATATAGCGGTTATATTGAACGCCAACAAACGGAAATTGCCCGTTTGCGCCGCCATGAAGATGCTTTACTCCCGGCGGACATGGATTACACCCAAGTCAAAGGGCTTTCCATTGAAGTCTGTCAAAAGTTGATGCAACACCGCCCGACTAGCGTGGGGCAAGCGTCACGGATTCAAGGAGTGACACCGGCTGCGATTTCGTTGTTGTTGGTGTATTTGAAAAAGAAGTCGTTACAAAAACCTTCATCAAAACCTTCAAGGTTTAGCAAACCTTGAAGGTTTTTTCACACGCACGAAACCTTGAAGGTTTGCAAAACATCGAATGTTTATATCAAGGACAAAATTTTTCCTGTACAATTAATGCTCCTAAATGAGTTGTAAATTTTTTCTAGAACTTTTTCTCAAATCGGTTCACAACTCATTTAGGATATCTAAATTTACCCATATATACACAACTATACAAAGGAGTTTGTTATGACAAAAATTGAATTGTTATTCCTAACAATTCTTATTGCCCTAATCGCGCTTATCTTTTATTTTAATATTCATCTGCTTTCCGGTAGCAGCTTACAACATCCCCTCGCGCTGGCTTATGAATTGGCTGGTAATAGTTTCAATGAACCATCAAGGCAATGGATAAACCAATGGATGTGGGAACAGGGATCCCCTTTTAAATTTAGAATACTGGGTAAATTACCGGTTTGGCTGACTTACCAAGCTTTTGATTCCCCAACAGCCGATGCTGCCCTTATTTTTTATAACAGTTTTATTTTTTGGGGATTTGTTTGGATGAGTGCTACTTTGATTACTTTGTATTTTTATTTAAAAATGCTATTCAAAGCACTTCCAAGCACACAACCTCATCATTTAACTCTTTCTTTCATTGGGTGTCTATTGTTTTTGACAGCACCCCCTATTTTAGCCGGGTTCAAATTTCCGGTACATACAGCACCAAACGATTTATTAGGTTATTTTTTAATATTGTTAGGTGTCATCATGATATTAAAAAATAAACCTATTGCGATGTGCATTATTGCTTCAATTGCGGTTTTTTGCCGAGAAACAACGCTGATTGTTCCTTTTTTATATTTAATCACTTCAAGGGATACCTTAAAAAACAGAGCTTTTTTTAGCCTATTTCCTGTTGTGGTGTGGGTTTGTTATAGAGTAGTTGGGTGGGAACATTATTCTGCCAGTTCCGGCGCACAACATAATTTTGAGTATCCTTATGAAACCATGGCGTTTTTATTTCTGGTTTTTGGTTTTTTGTGGATTTTCAGCATTATGGGATTTCTTGAGTTAAGGAAAACTCTGGGAGCAAACGGGGATATGTGGAATATGCTTGCAAAAGCTTTTCCTTGGATTATTGCACTGGTTTTATGCATTAATCTATTTCTTGCGAGAATCAGAGAAATTAGAATTTCATTTATTATCTTTTTTCTTATCATACCTTTTGCGGTAGCTTGGGTAGTCAAAAATACTCAAACTATCAAAAAAACATTCCAAAACAAGTGGTTTTGGTTATATATTTTAGTGACAACTTTTATTGTCATTCGGTTTAGAATATTAATGATGCCAATTTCATCTCAGGAGCATCTTCAATACTTATCAAAATGGGCTCATTTTTATGATGGATTTGGTGGCGGATGGCTCAATATTTTTCCGTTTTATCTTTTCATAGCACTTATAACAATTCCCATTATAATAATAAAGTTGGGAAATCGTTTTACTAGGAAAAGATAGCCCCAAGTTGTGCCCAAAGGGTAATGATTAAAGCTGTTCAAAACCTTGTTGGGCATTGAAACTTGCAGCGGACTTTGATTAACCCAAATCAAGGGGCTTTCCAGCGAAGTCTGTCAAAAGTTGATGCAACACCGCCCGACTAGCGTGGGGCAAGCGTCACGGATTCAAGGAGTGACATCGGCTGCGATTTCGTTGTTGTTGGTGTATTTGAAAAAGAAATCATTACAAAAACCTTCATGAAAACCTTCAAGGTTTAGCAAACCTTGAAGGTTTTTTCACACACGAAACCTTCAAGGTTTTTGCAACGCTTTACGGTTTTTTCACGGAAACCTTCAAGGTTTTTGCAACGCTTTACGGTTTTTAGGAGTCAATCATGCAAAAAACGGTTTCCCTTGAATATGGGGAGCATTATCACATCTATCATCGGGGCAATAACCGAGGCACTATATTCTTTGAAGACAAAAACTTTGAGTATTTT
>QNER01001164.1 GCA_003646175.1 Candidatus Parabeggiatoa sp. nov. 1 | reverse complement strand
GGTGAAAATCCTTACCAAGGGCGCAAAAATGTCCTGACACCGCGCCAACGTCAAAAACGCCAACGTCTTATACAGCATGTGAAAAAGAAAAAATAATGGGAATTGGGATCGTGCCTAAAGTTTTTGTGCCTAAAAATTTTAGGGGTAGACATGAGTGGGAATTGGGGATTGAAATTTTGGTAGTCCCTACAACAAACCAATGGAGGTGTTCAAACAGTGGGAATTGGGAATTGGGATAATTGGTAATGACGAATTGGGATTGTCGATTAAAATAGGTTCAAGCTTAAAAATCTTTGGCCATAGAGAAAATAACCAAGTTTTGACCCCCAATTCAAATACCCAAGACGGATAAATACCTTAAACCATATAAGTGAAAAGTGGGCTGCCCATTCTAAGAGTCATTGATTTTTAATACTTCCACTGGTTTGTAGGGACTACCGAAATTTTAATTTTAAAATTGAAAATAATGGGAATTAGGGATTGGACATTTTGGAATTGAAAATTATGAGCTTCTTGCCAATACCTTCGCCAATAGAAGTCTAGTAGTTCAGGAGTTCAGTAGCTTTTGATATCTAGATATTTTAAAATTCACGTCCCCACACGGTTTATAAAGGTTTAGGCGACATCCCTTAAAAATAGGATCGGGTTTTGGCACGGAACATTTAAATAACTAACTATTTTATTATTAAAAGAAAATAACAACACTGTCTATTAAACCGCCCTTTGCACTCGCTTCCCATTAATCTATAAAAAACAATGAGTGACAAAATTGGCGAAGGTATTGTGTGTGGAAGCTCTTTTTTTTGTAATAGGTAATAGGTAATAATCATGGCAATCTCCTACAGAATTAGGAGAACTATGCCCAAAGCAAAATGACTTTTCAAAACACCACCGATTTATTTCTAAAAAAGCTATTTGAAAAGCTCATTACCCAATCTACGCAAAAGTTGGTAGCGAAGCCCCAAGCAAACTGGGGCAAAGATCCCATTACCATTTAAAATGAATTTTGCAAGACAATACCTTCGCCGAATCCAACCTATATAATATAGCTATTTAATTTCCTTAAAAGTAAAACGCTTATATTTTTAATGTTTTGACTTGCTTAAATAGTTCATTTATTTTCAATGAGTTATAACGGCGATCCTAATTTGTTTTAGCGAAGGAATTGATATAATTATTCAGAAAAGTTTTGTAGTATTATTCCAGATAAATCTTGATAGGTGCTAAGTTTGATCTCCTAAAAGCGATTCGTAAAATCGCACAAAATGTGGTGTTCAGAGCTGCTAAACCAAACCCAAAAAAGGTGACCAACTATCGCGGCGACAACCGACGTATTAAGGGGTTACGTGGTTTCTTGTTCTAAGCGAACGCAGACGTGTCTAGGCGCAAGGCCGGGAACAAGTTTCACAAGAATACTATAGTTGTCGTCATCAAAGATGGGTCAACACTTTTAAACAAATTATTAATAAAACCAAATAGTTATTACTAATAAATTCCGTTTCTTCTATGAAGAAGAACACTGTGGTGTTGTTATTTTTTAATAATAGCACAAGTATGATTGATTACAATAATTTTTGACCCTTCTATGCTGTCGATAACTATAAGTGTCGCAGATAAAGTTGGAAGCCTAAATAAAACTGTAGGAGGCTAGTAAGTTATGTCAATGCTTGAAAATGACAATGACAAAATGACTTTGCGTACCCGCGTAGGCCAATGGGTAGAATCGGCACGAGTCACTAACTTCATCGTTATACTCATCATCATCAACGCCATCATATTTGGCCTGGCAACTTCTGCCAGCATCAAACAACAATATGGCCCGATATTGGATTGGCTAGATGACGTTATTTTAGGCGTATTTATTGTAGAAATTGCCTTAAAAATATACGCCTTTGGCTGGCGGTTTGTTAAAAGCGGCTGGAATGTGTTTGATTTTATTATTGTTGCCATCGCTTTGGTACCCACCACTGAGACCCTTTCGAGTTTGCGCGTTTTGCGTATATTGCGTGTCTTGCGTGTCTTGCGCATTGCTTCTATCGTACCGCAATTACGTTTAATCGTAGATGCTTTGTTACATGCCATTCCCGGCATTGTCTCCACTGCCGGATTACTTTCTATCATTTACTACATTTTTGCAATAATTGCCACAAACCTATATGGGGAAGCGTTTCCTGAATGGTTTGGGACATTGGGCAAATCTATGTACACGCTTTTTCAGGTGATGACTTTAGAAAGTTGGTCCATGGGCATTGCCCGTCCCGTTATGGAGGTGTTTCCGTATGCGTGGTTATTTTTTTTGCCCTTTATTCTGATAGCGACTTTTACGATGTTAAATCTCTTTGTTGCGATCATCGTTGATACCATGCAGACTATCCATGCCAAGGAGCGAGAAAAAACTCGCGCCGCCATTGAAAAGGCCACTCAGACTGAAACTGAAACATTGGAAAAAGAATTCCACGTTTTGCGGGCCGACTTGAATCAGTTAAAGGCGTTACATTTGGACAATGAAGCGGTGGTAACAGAAATCCGGGCACTGCGAGGAGAAATTGGTGAATTAAAAACGTTGACGACGATTTCTTCCTCTGGCACTTCAGATAAACTATAGGCGTACTTTGCACCAGAGGGTGGTTTATAGAAACCGTAACTGATAGGAGTCCAAACTTTAGTTTGGCTCGCCTGCCCAAACTAAAGTTTGGACTCCTAAAAATTCAGGACTACCTATACTGGAAGTACAACGGATTGACGGATTTAACGGATTTTTAAGGCAAATGTAGCTCAACGTCAATAAAAATGCGAACTTTGTAAATCATAACCTCTTATTTCATTTTCACCCTCAAAAATCCAAAAATACCTTGAAGGTTTTTAAAGCCTTCAAGGGTTTGCCTTTTTTTCCTTGAAAAGATAATGTGAAAATATTGTGGTTTATAAAGTCCGTGTTTATATTGATGTTTAGCCACATCGGCCTTAAAAAATAAATCCGCTAAATCCGGAAAGAAGTTGT
>QNER01001163.1 GCA_003646175.1 Candidatus Parabeggiatoa sp. nov. 1 | reverse complement strand
AATCGTACAAGGTTCGCCTGGTACTCCTGAGAATCGTACAAGGTTCGCCTGGTACTCCTGAGAATCGTACAAGGTTCGCCTGGTACTCCTGATAATGTTGTTCTACTTCCAATATCAAAAAAGGCATCAACCCCGAAGGAGGTTGAATTGTTAGCTTTGGGATTTATCCCAAAGCTTGTGGAAGCTGAGTGCGTAACATGAGTTAATAATTTCTCACAAATACCTTCCCTTCTACAACGAAACCGATTCTTCTCATGGCAAACCACCATTGAGAACATTACATAACCACGCTTGATCTAAAGGAAGTTCGGAGGCATCGTACTCTCGGATAGCTTTCATCTGAGTCGTTTCTGGTTTTTTATCAACCAACCAGAGTTCATTATTTTTTAAAACTCTTACTAAAGCTTCATTATGGGTTGTCACCAAAATGGGACTTGAAAGTGTTGCTATTTCACGGAAAGAGTCAGCCAATTCAATCACTGCGTGAGGATGTAAACCATCTTCAGGTTCTTCAATTAAAGTCATTCCAAAGGGGAGAGGAGGATCAAACAGGGTGACTAAAATACTGAGTAGGTTAATCGTACCATCGGAGATTAAATGAGCCGGAAAACGTTTTTCTTGGCTTTTTTCTTCAAAAACTAATCGGATACTACCCTCTAATTGGTCAAAATCAGTATAAACTTTTTCTATGTTCGGTACGATCATACTCACCCATTCATCAATCATCTCGGAGATTCCTTCCTCTTTTTCCAGTCGATGTAATACACCGGCTAAGTTGCGCCCATCGTGACTTAATTCAGAAGTATCGGTGTTTTTAACCGGCATTCGGGCACGGGAGGGATCAATTCGATAAAGGCGAATATTCTTTAAAAATTGACCGATGGGGGTATCGTTGGACAACAACAGAACCGAAAGATTAGACGGCAAGTTGATGATATTCTCCCCTTGTTGAATAGCTTGTCCGGCATCTCGGCTGGTTATCCACGTTTTGCCTTCCTTATCAACCCATTGGTATTTTTCGGCCAATATGGGAGAGTTATCCAGTTGCTGAATTTTGAGCTGATAGTGACTAAACGCTGTTCCTTGGTTAGAAAAATCGACAACAATTGCAAACTCAAAAGTACGTGCATCAATATCTTGCCGTTTCAAACAACGAATGTTGTCAAAGCCACCATGCTTTTTTAAAGCTTCATCGGCTCCAAACCGAATAACTAAATTGACAAAATCCAACGCATCAAAAAAATTACTTTTGCCAGAGCCATTGGGTCCGGCAAAGACGGAAAATGGTTTAATATCATACAGTTCCAGCGCATCAATGCTGCGATAGTTAGCGATTTTGAGGTAATGTATGGTGCCATTCATGATTTATCACCTTTTTAGTCTATAGATGTTCAGATAAATAATTTCACAAAAACACAAAAACAATTTTTTTTCTCTCCCTAGGTTTCACCTAGGGCTATTGACATTCAACCCCTTCGGGGTTGTAAAATTTCAGCTATGTATCTGCCCTTCTACTTCTGAAAAACTATAGTAGCCTTTTATATATTCAGGAAAGGGAATGTATTTTGACGGCGTTTGAAGATTATCATCTGCAAGAATCCAAGCTTCTGACACCAAGCACGTACTCCTGCCATCATCAAACACGTACACCAAACTTTGTTTCTGGATGCAAGCGAACATAATCGTGTTCACCTTCGAGCAACCTATTAATGAGTTGTTCTAACAACAGAAAATCCGAGTGGCCTTCTGCTTTGATGCCAATAGTCAATTTTTTCATTATTGAGGCACACCCCCTAAACGCCCCATTACCCATAAACGCTTATATGACATATAAATATTAAACCAAGCCAAAAATAGAGCAATTCAATTATTATAATCCAAAATTAGAATTGCTGAGCTATTGAAAACTTGAACACTGTTCAGTTATTGGGTACTAATGGGTGGGCATTGCTCTGTAGAGGGGGTTACCGGATTTCTTGCCCAAGTGTCATTTCAACAACCAGAGAAATCTTAACTGATGGATAATAAACAGATTTCGTAGCGAACACTATAAATGATCTATCGAAATATTAGACAGTTTTTGTCCAAGCACTAAATATTAATTACTATACTGGAAGTACAACTTCTTTACGGATTTGACGGATTGATTACTAAATATTAATTACTATACTGGAAGTACAACTTCTTTACGGATTTGACGGATTGATTTTTTGGTAGTCCTGAAATGTGGGTGATCTTTGTTAATCCCCAGGTTTCACCTGGGGCTATTCACATTTTCAGGCTAAAGTTTTTGCTCGCAAAAACTTTAGCCTGAAAACCCCTTCGGGGTTGGCAGCCCTTTCCATGTCTTCGACATATGATGGTGATTTGACAAACACCAAAGTTTCAGAAAAAATTCAATCAAAACAACCCTGAAAGGGTTTTTCAGGCTAAAGTTTCGCTCCGCGAAACTTTAGCCTGAAAATGTGAATAGCCCCAGGTGAAACCTGGGGGGGGGGAATATCACCCACATTTCAGGATACCGATTTTTTTAAGGTGAATGGGGCGAAGCGTCAATAGAAATGCGAATTTTGCAAACCATCACCTCTTATTTCATTTTCACCCTTTTCAAAGGGACAAAGTTTCGTAGGGTGGGATCGCTTAGCTGTTAGAACTCCAAAACACCCAAAAATAGTAAGCCCGCTTGCCCACCAACCCAATTTGAAAGAATAGTTTCGTAGGGTGGGATCGCTTAGCTGTTAGAACTCCAAAACACCCAAAAATAGTAAGCCCGCTTGCCCACCAACCCAATTTGAAAGAATAGAGAAATCATACGCTTAAAAGTTATGTGCATAGAGTAGCAGGTTTCACCTGGGGCTATTCACATTTTCAGGCAGCCTTCAAAAATGTTGGGGGCAACCATATTCGAGGCAAACGTTTTTGCGCGCAAAAACGTTTGCCTCGAAAGGATTGCCCCTACATGCCCATTTTCTATGGTAGGGGCAATCCCTTGTGGTTGCCCTT
>QNER01001162.1 GCA_003646175.1 Candidatus Parabeggiatoa sp. nov. 1 | reverse complement strand
TGCTTAATCCAAATATTAGGCATATCCTAATATCCAAATGGGTAAGTTATGCTTTTGTTGAGTAATACAACAAGGGTAGCCTTTCAACCCTATAAATAACATAATTGTAATTCCTAAACTTTGGGAATTCTTCCTATTGGCTTGATTTGACTCAAGTTTCTAAGAAAACGTGTCGCACTTCCTATGGACATAGTTGTACCCTCACTATAATTGGTATTGTTGCCAATTAATACTGCTCGTGTAAGTTTAAAAGTGTGTACGTCAGCATATCCTACCCATTACAGATAGGCTTTGGCTTCTTACACAATCCGGTCCACAATTGACGCAGGTTAATCAAGCCCCGTTTTTATCTAGGCCTTTTCAGACCCTAGCCCTTATTGCGGATTACCCCGTTCCTAAATGAAGGTTATATGTGACCTTAGATTCTATCTATACCCCTGCTATTCTCTGTAGACAGCGCACTTTTCATTGAAAATCCATGCCATAATAGCTTATTACCATATCCATCAACTATGTAATTCTTATGTTAAGAGGTTTTATTCCAATAGTTCTGTTTGCACATAATCATAGTAACGATCTAGACATTATCGCGATTGTTGACTACCCCGTTGAATGCCATTATCCCAGCTTCACCAGAAAATTGATTAGACTAACCAATGTGGGAAGTTTCCGCTCAGACGGCTGTACGTCTGGTGCTGACTCTCAAGCACACATCATTTAAGTTATCCTTAAGATTTCTCTTAAGCTCCCATTTTATATAGCTTTAGGCTAATTTCGCTGGGAACGGGTCGCACTCAATGGCATAGACATAACGCCATAAGTGTTTTAAAAAAAACCAGCCAAACTCGCTGATAATGTCGCTTTTGATAATTTCACCGTCGGGAATCCGTTTGGGCGGATGCTTGCGTGGCTCAAAGTCAAATTCTGGGCGAGATAGCGCACGCAGAAATAAGCGGTTATCGCAGGTCATTTCATTACGACGAGTGGCCGTTTTATGCGCCTGAGATGCCGGGTTAGCTTGATCCTCGCAACTGGCATCTTTATCTGCGCCCAATTGAGGATATGCGCGCACCGCATCGCCAACGCGCATGGCCTCGATTCCTTGGAGCAGGGACGATTTATCGACCCAAAAACATTTTTTCTCATCCGAGTAGAAACCCACGCGCAGACGATTGGGCTGGCTTTTATCACTGCCGTCAACGGCGAAAAAGAGGGTGCCTAACGGATGGTTCGGTGCCGGTTTGATACTCTGCTCATCCAAGGGCTGCTGATAAAAGTCGGCCGGAGAGCGATTGAGAAAAAACGGGGTGGGCACTTGTAAAGTCTCACCATACCAACGCTTGGCTTGGGTGACGGGTTTGACCCCTTCAATACAAGTGCCTTCTATGGGCAGCGGATTGGCAATGGCGTTATGCCATAGCCCCATAGAAAGTGTTAGGCTTAAAAGCCTTGATGACTGTCTCATAAGAGATTTTACCTTTGGTTACCTACAGTGATTGTGAGACAAAAACAACGCTGAGCGTTGAAACAGGCGTTCCCAAACGGGAGTTTGGGAACGAGAAAATCTACCTACGAAGTTTACATGGTCGACAACATTGGAAATTACCAATACATCCTACGCACCACGAGTTATAGGCATGTGTATATAGCCCGACAATGAACTTGTCCTTTGGGCATGCCCAATCACGAGAATGTTCTTCAGAACCAGCACTCATAGTCTCGCAATCGCACCAGCCCATCATTTTGTCACGTGCCATTGCATTATTAGCGGTGTTTTGGGCATTATTGGCCCGGTTTATGGCATCATTGGCCGTAGCTTTGGCCGCTTGTTCCGCCTGACTGGCTTTGGTATCGGCGTAAGCTTTTGTTAAAGCTGTGCTTTCTTCCAAAGCTTGGGTTAATTGCTCAACAGTCATATTCAACTGTTGAATCTCCATTTGTAACGCTGCCCGTTCTTCTCCAGCATCAACAATGGCTTGGGCATTATCAATCACATAGCCTTCCAACTCCTGTGGTGGCACAGGATCGTCACCATACGCCGAAGCGGACATTCCGATGATGACACTACTTATCAGTGTTGGAAACTTCTTACATTTTCTCATGGTTTTCTCCTGTTGGTGGATGATGATTATAACTTGAACCGCTATTGAGTACAACGGATACTCGAAATAAACGGATAAGGATAAATTTAACTATCCGGTAATGAAGAGTATCCGTTGTACTTGTCCGTGAAAATGGGAATGCGCCCTTAACAGGTGCGCTCCCCGCACCCGAAGCTTGCTCGTCGTGCCGATGCTGTGCTGCCGTTAATTGACTTCTACCACTTCTATAACCCAGGTGGAATTGTCCCAACCCGTAAAGCAGTTAGAACCAGGATATCCAGGTGTACTGCCCGCCCAAATCCCTATCGTATGTGAACCGGCTGCAACACCTGAGCAATAACCTACAATTGTACGAGTACTGAAAGTCCGTTCAAAACGATAAGCGTAATCGTCATAAACTAAAGCTTGATTAGGGCAAGAACGACCATCAACACGAATTTCCCAACGACAAGCTTTAGCACTTCCTAGTGTAGCTAAATTATCAGTGTAGTTGATGCGAATTTTAGTATGTGTTTTTGCTTTAGTAAAACGTAAAACACGACTCTTAATTTGACCATCTGTGTCGTCATTGGGACCGTTACCAGTGGCGTATGCAATAACCTTGGTGTTGGCATGTGCCTTAGCGGCGAGTTCTGCCTGACTCGCTTTGGCTTTGGCATAAGCTTTGGCCGCCTGTTCCGCCTGACTGGCTTTGGTATTGGCGTAAGCCTTTGTTAAGGCTGTGCTTTGTTCCAAAGCTTGGGTTAATTGATCCAACCTAGTGACCAATTTATCCACAGTTGCCTTCAACTGTTGCTTTTCTTCCCGCAACTGTTGAATCTCCTGTTTGTACTCCCTTTGTAACGCTGCCCGATCTTCTCCAGCATCAACAATGGCTTGGGCATTATCAATCACATAGCCTTCC
>QNER01001161.1 GCA_003646175.1 Candidatus Parabeggiatoa sp. nov. 1 | reverse complement strand
ATCCTTTCTTATAAACAATCCCTGTAGTGATTATCATCGGTTCATCCTTTCTTATAAACAATCCCTGTAGTGATTATCATCGGTTCATCCTTTCTTATAAACAATCCCTGTAGTGATTATCATTGTGCTACCCATTCGCGCATAAAAAAACCCGCACGGTGGCGGGTTCAACTTGACAATGGCAAACCTTGTACGAGAAAGCGCGTCATCTCTCAGGAATACAAGGCGAACCTTGTACGAGAAAGCGCGTCATCTCTCAGGAATACAAGGCGAACCTTGTACGAGAAAGCGCGTGATTTAAAAAATAATAACGCCATTTTAACTTGGCAGTGTCACATTTCAATCAATCACCATGCAGTCCATTCGTACAAAGTTCGCTTGAAACGAATAATCACTTAATTCCTATCGTGTGTGCCATTAACCTTTGTTCTTATTCTTTCGTTCATCAGTTGATAATTCCCGAAACGCTCTGATACGGCTGAGGTTTCGGGAATTTTTTCCTTATGCCCGCATTCAACGGGTCAATCAGGTTTTTTATTACGGTGGTGGTGACTCTGTGGCTGTCATCACGTCGAAATTCAGAGGATTATTTGGGTCAGTCGATTTCAACTTCACATTTTTATACCACTGCTCAAAGGAAGTATTGGTAGGAATGCCCATGATCTTTACCTGTTCTTCCAGCTTGACGTAAGGACTATCGATTTCTTTTGTGCTATCACTATAGCGGACCGGATCAGATGGGTTACCTGTGTACGTCCTAAGAAATTTCAGACTGCTGGGAATCACTGCAAAATCTGCCGATTGATCGGTATTTTGCATTTTCAGTTCAAACACACCTTCCTGGGGTGATGAATTGAACTTACTTTCCCCAACAAAAGAAATAACAATTTCGCTAAAGGAGAGCACTTCGCTGGTGGTATTGTAAACCCCATAGCCATAACCATAGCCCTGCGCGGACAATTGTGTCATCCATTGCGGCGTCAGCATAGGCAATGAGCAAGCAGCCGTTGCTGCCAGCATAATTGTGGCTCGTCGTAGAAAGCCACGCTTCTGTTTAGGTTGTCTCATAATGAGTCTCCTACAAGTAAGGTGAAAAAAAGCACGGTGAAAAAAAGCACGGTTAATAAAAACACGGTTAATAGGTACCTATTAAATGAATTGATAAAATTAACACCGTTCAGTAAACAATAATTAAACAGTCAAATTCCACAACCAAGATAAAATTCCTATCACCGCTCCTAATTAAGGAAATCCCAAATAACTAATTTACCCAATTGCAAGAAAACTTTCCCCAGCGGGGGAGAACAATTGAATCTATTAATTATTTTGAGCACTCCCTAAATAAGTCATTGATACTCGATGAACAAGTTTCTCGCTACCCAAGCAATAACGACAGGGATTGTATATAATAAAAGATTAATAACTGATGTTACGCACTGAATATTTTCCTTCCAAAAGATGCCTAGGGCTAAAGCCCTAGGCTATGCGCTTCCGTCACCTAAAGGCATAGCCTTGGGATTTTTTTTTAAAAAGGCTTGTGGAAACTGAGTGCGTAACATGAGTCTACAGGGGCAACCATAAAGGATTGCCCCTACATTTCATTGCGGTTGCCCCTTTCATTTAACGGCCATCAAATCAATTCAAATCGCGAATAGCAAATAACGGCTATCGCATTTCATATTTAACGGCCATCAAATAATCTCAAATCGCGAATAGCAAATAACGGCTATCGCATTTCATATTTAACGGCCATCAAATAATCTCAAATCGCGAATAGCAAATAACGGCTATCGCATTTCGATTAACTGGAGAAAAAAATCCTTTTTTATATACAATCCTTATAGTTATTGTCGTCAAACTAACAACTTGAACATCGAGTGATAATAAATAATATCCTGCAACCAAAAAGTTCGGCGGTTATGATGATTTTAATTGCTCGCGTTGCTGTTCTAGGGTATTTAGAAAAAATGCCAAAAAGACACCGATCATAAGACTCAACACAAAACCGATAGCAATAATAAGCAAACGTTTGGGTTTGGCATGCGTTTTTGGCTCGATAGCCCACTGATCAATCGTGACTGCCGTTATGGAATCTCGGTTGAAGGTGATGCTCTCCAGTAAAACGAGTTGCTCTTGGAGTTCGCGGAGACCATTGATAAATGGATCTTCTATACTGCGTTGGCGCAACGTCTTTGCTATCACCCGTAGTGATTTTGTGCCCCTCATGTACATGGGTAACTGCGAATTATTCACCGCCACGACGGGAGTTGTTGGCCCGTTCATAATGGTAGGCACCGTATTATCCACAATACCCAGTATCTCAGCGACAAGGGCTGCATCCTCCAACACTTGAATGCGATCCCCGCGGCGCAGTGGGGCCAATTTGCGTTTACTCGCTATCTGATTTTGCAATAACTGTTTGCGGCTATTGAGTTTTTCTGCCACGTTCTGACTAAGAATAGAAATTGTCTCCGCATTAACGAGGCGAATAAAGTCGTTGAGTACTTTGGCACTTAAATGAGCATCCCTCGTTTCAAAAGAAACCGTCGCAAAATCTTCTAGCCCCTTTTTTCTGAGATCTTGGGAAACCGTCAAAGCTTGGTTGAACGTCCTTTCAAAAACATCCGCTATGCGTGTGTCAGGATCACGATCAGGTGCCAAAAGATCGACTAAGTTTTGTTCCTTGAACATACGCATACGAAATGCCCGAGAGCGGAGATTCCTGACGAAAAGATTATAGACACTTGCTGACGAATGCTCATTAATATTCAACGCCTGAAAATTCAAGCCGTGAACATCCTTTGCCAGCGGTGGCAGCAGAAAAATCTCGGCCTTATAAAACGGCGGGGCAAAAAAGGCGTAGGCAGACACAGCAAGTGTCACTGCTAGCGTTATTCCGACAAGCAAGCGTTTTTTCCGTACCAGCACACGCCATAGCTCCAGCAAATTTATCTCATCATCTTCATGAGGCTGTTGCCGGTAGTGGGTATAGACGATTTGCGGCTCT
>QNER01001160.1 GCA_003646175.1 Candidatus Parabeggiatoa sp. nov. 1 | reverse complement strand
CGTAAAACTTTTGGACATGCACTTATTAAATAAATAGGAGTCATGTTGTCAAAATGAAAGTTTTGTTAAAAATTCGTTGGTTTGTTGTTGTTTTTATCTTTGCAGCCTTTGTCGGTTGTGTTACTTCTTCGACAAATACGTCTTCGACAAATTTGTTGCCGGATAAAAAGAGAACTGAATTAGGGCTATATCTAACAGCTATGGAGGCTTATGATTTACTTAAAAAGGACGGTAAAACCATCTTGTTTGTTGATGTTCGCACCCCCCAAGAAGTTGCTTTAGGCAGCCCTAAACTTGTAGACGCTTATATTCCTTATCAGTTGATAAAGGAAAATGAGAAAAAACAGTCTCAGTGGGTAGTCAATCATCATTTTATGCCTGATATGGAAACTCGCCTCATCGATCAGGGTTTAGATAAGCAGAGTGCTGTTATTTTGATATGCCGCCAAGGTAATCGGAGCGCAATGGCAACTGATGCTTTAGCAAAAGAGGGGTATGAAAAGGTGTACCATGTGATAGATGGTGTTAATGGATGGAAGAAGAGTCATTTGCCCTGGACTGAACTCAGTGAGGAAAAAATCCAATTGTAGAGGTAAAGGATGGAAAACGGTTCCTTATGCCTCCTCAAAATAATAATCTACAACACACTCCTAACACATTGAATAATGTGATGCAAGGAGTGTGTTATTTGATGTCCAAACGGATGCTATCCCTTCAAGGGATAGTATCCGTCAAATCGTAATCGGTTGCAAAACAATTACCAAAAACCTTACCGAAAGGCACATAACCTGGGATGATAATGTGTGTTCGCTATAGAAGTTTTTGCGCGTAAAAACTTCTATAGCGACATAAACGAAGTATTAATTGTTAATGAAAACCGGGTTCTAAAACAGTGACTCTTTTTAGATAATTTTTTCCAATGTGGCATAAAAACAGGTCAAGTTTTTGGACCAAAATCACCTGATTTTATCATCCCACACGTAACCATTCGTTTTTTTCGCAAATTCGTTGTACTCCCACTACATCAAGGATAAATCCCTTTTAAATGAAAATAATACATAAAATTGGTCAGCTTGTTGTTGTTTTTTATCTCTTGACAATTATCACTGCATGTTCTATACAACCGACACCACCTACCAAAGAACAGCCAATTATCACTGCATGTTCTATACAACCGACACCACCTACCAAAGAACAGCATTTAACACCTGAAGAGGCTGATGACTTACTCAAAAAGAACAATGAAAACATCTTATTTGTTGATGTTCGCACCCCTGCCGAAGTTGCCTCTAAAGAAATGCTAGCACTTGCCGATGCTAATGTGCCTTATTTGCTAAAAAAGTGGAATGAAGATCAGAAAAAATTTGAGTGGAAAATCAACAATGATTTTGTGTCCACAATCGGAAGCCGTCTCAAAGAAAAGGATTTGGACAAGCAGGATACCGTTATCTTGATATGCAGCGAAGGCAGTCGGAGTGCCAAGGCCGTAAACGTGTTAGCGAAGGAAGGGTATAAAAATGTATACAGCGTAATAGGTGGTAATATTAAATGGAAAGAAATGGAGGAATGGGAAGAATAGAATAATTTATTTTGCCTTTTATCTTCCTTACCCTTCCTAACCCTCATTTTCCAAAGGGGCAGTTTGTACAATTATCGGAACCCTGTGACGCATTTTTCCCACCGTTGAAACCACCAGTAAATCCAAAAGGCAGTAAAAACCCCCTGCACTGGCTGGGGGATTGGTACTGGTTAATCCTAACCATGGCACATCAATTAACCATGTCCAGTTCCCAAGCCATGTACCATAGATTTCCAAAATCAAAGACAACATAAACATAGTGGCATAGAGTTTCTTGGCTTTTCCAAAAACCATACAGGTCAAAAAAGTCAGAAATAAAATCCCGCCCATCGTATCAAATCCACTTGTTATAGCAAAAATCATGTAAGGTGCAGCCAATGCCGGCACTGCCCAAACGATCCAATTAGGCACTTTTGGTACTGATAAAATGCCCAACGTAAAAAGTAGGGCATGTCCGGGGGGGACAAATAAAGGGACATTATGTAAGCGATATTCATAAAGCCCCCAAATCAAAGAGAAAAAAATTTCCCCGGCAGTTGCATAAAGCACACAAATGATTAAGCTGACTCGCTCGGTACGATCTCCGCTTTTTAGCAACCACAGAAAAAATAGCCATATAAAAATATTGGCGATGGTTTGTCCCCAAAATTCAATGGCCTGATCTACTAATAAGCCGACCATCAATAATAAAACTATAATGACTGACTTCATGTTGTTGGCGTGACTCTTAAACTTAAAATATAATTTACTCACTCTCTTTTCTACGCAAAAGTTTTTGCGGCGCAAAAACTTTTGCGTAGAATTTATATTTTTAATAAGTGAGAGGAGGTTTTACTGTGATTTTATGTGTTGGAATGACTTTTGTGAGGGAGGGTAAAGGATAATGTAGGTAGGAAATCTGATGAACAACTCTTAAGCAGAAGGGAATATCTCTGACTAATGAGCATTAACTAATCATCATTAACGAATTTTATTTAATTCACGATTCGCGGCTAAAGTTTTGGTTTTGCGCGCAAAAACTGATAAAGCGAACACACACAAAATGATCGGGGTGAGAGGATTTGAACCTCCGACCCTTGCCTCCCGAAGACAATGCTCTACCAGGCTGAGCTACACCCCGATGGACGGTTTTTTTTTGGAAAAGCGTTTTTTGTTCAGCACTTAATACTATTCATTCACAATTCACAAATAAAAAATGGTCGGGGTGAGAGGATTTGAACCTCCGACCCTTGCCTCCCGAAGACAATGCTCTACCAGGCTGAGCTACACCCCGACGGTTTTTTTTCGATAACAAATGAAAAGCGTTTTTTTTTATGAACGTGCATAATACAACTAGTACAGCAATCACTAAATTCGCATAAGACTTTTTTAGATTGCTTTGCCCCTGAAAGGGGCTGACATACCAGCCTAGGGCAACGCCCTGGGATTT
>QNER01001159.1 GCA_003646175.1 Candidatus Parabeggiatoa sp. nov. 1 | reverse complement strand
GCATTCACCATGCTGAAAGTTGATTTGGGGGAAACCCCCGCGCCCTTTTTCCAAAATAGTTTCGGGGCACGCTTTGATACATTCACCACAACGTTCACAACTGGCGATAAATTTTGCTTCATTACCGGCCCACGGTGGGCGCAACGGCTGCAGTTTGCCGCGGAAATCGCCGCGTAAAAACTGTAAACGGCTGATGGATGAAGTTGCCATAAATAAATTTTACGGATGCTATCCCTTTTCGGGATAGTATCCGTTTGTTTGATTTTCCGGATGCTATCCCTTTTCGGGATAGTATCCGTTTGTTTAATTTTACGGATGCTATCCCTTTTCGGGATAGTATCCGTTTGTTTGATTTTCCGGATGCTATACCTCGATGGGATAGTATCCGTTTGTTTAATTTTCCGGATGCTATCCCTCGAAGGGATAGTATCCGTTTGAACCAATTAAATTGTCCGATTATTTATTGTCAATGATTAGCGTTAACTCCTCAGCGGCAAGATTTGACTGCCAAACAGCTTCACCATCACCGCCCATATCGACGGGCAAAGGATTTTTCCCAATATCAGCGTAGACTGCATAGATGATGTACCTTCCAACCATCATCTCAGGTAGCACGTTAAAATTGAATAACTCGTGAGTCCGAACTGCATTGTCCACCGATGCTTTGAAAGGTTGAGAAACCAGGCTGTATGGCTCTGACGCTAAGGAGCTCATATAGAGCCAGTCAGCCGTTGGTGTGACAATCGCAACCCAGAGATCAAGGGGGAGCGAACGATCTCCGCTCTCCACCAAGTTAACCATGACTTTTTCGCCAATCTGGTAACTCTTTTCTGCCAAACCTTCAAAATGTATGCAGGAAAGCGTACTGCATTCAGCAGTTGGAATATTCCACAATTTCAAGGTGTTGTCATAACTACCCGATAGGACTTGGCTACCATCGTTCGAGATGGCGATTGATGAAACTATATCAGTATGGCCTTGAAGCGTGTGAATGTCTGTTCCGGTGGCGATATCCCACACCTTAATAGTGCCATCGTGTCCGCCCGATAAGACTTGACTGCCATCGGGAGAAAAAGCCACCGAATAAACTCGCCCACTATGCCCTTTGAAGGTGCGAATTTCTGTGCCACTATTGCTATCCAATAGTTTCATTGTGCCTTTATCGCCCCCTGATAGGATTTTATTGCCATCGGGCGAAAAGGCGGCCGACCAAATATGATCGCTGTCTTTGATAGTGTGGATTTCTTTGCCGGTTTCGACATTCCACACCTTTATGGTGCCATCCTCACTCGCCGATAACGCTTTGCTCGCATCGTTTGAGACGGCGACTAAATAAACCCAGTTGGTATGTCCTTGAAAAGTGTCAATTTCTGAGCCGTTCAAAGTATTCCACAGTCTAGGTGTATTATCACGGCTTCCTGACAAGATGGCACGGTTCGTCTGGTTTGATACGGCGATGGAATAAACCCAGCCTATATCCCTTTGGAAAGTGTCAACTTCTTTTCCCGTTTCGGTATTCCACCGTTTTAATGTGTTATCTGCACTTCCCGACAGGACTTCTTGACTATCAGGAGAAAAATTGACGGACATCACAAAATCGCTGTGTCCTTTAAAAGTGTGAATGACTTCTCCAGTTTCGGCATTCCACATTTTCACAGTATTATCATAACTTCCTGATAGTATCTGTTTACCATCGTTCGATATGGCGACAGACTCAACCGAGTCAGTATGCCCTTCAAAAGTCCGAGCCGCCGTCACCGTATCAGCTGAAACACTCACACTGCCTAGCGACAATCCCAGCAAAAGAAGCGGTGCTGAGCCATGCGTCCAATGTCCCTTTGGCACACGATTTTTTAACCTACAAGAGATTGTTTTCATAGCATTTTTCTTTATTTAATAGCCATTTATGGCGACACACTTAAGCGGCAACGGATGCTATCCTTTGGATTGGGATAGTATCTAATTAAAGGTGTATCGCCTTCGTTTAAATGGGCAACGGATGCTATCCCTTCTTAGGGATAGTATCCGTTAAAGGTGTCTCGCCTTCGTTTCTAACCCAACTGATTAACCCAATGTCACGCTTGTTCCATCACTTTTTTAAATAAAACGTCAAAGAAATCCGATTTGGGGGGGGGGAAGATTTTTTTTCAAACTCGGATTGCGTGATTTTGAGATGCTGTAAATTACAACATATTTAAAAGAGATGCAATACTTTATTCAATGTGATTATATAGTTAGTATATAATTATTTAATGATATTATTATAATAAAATATCTTTTTATTTTAATTAATGAAGGACTTGCAAAACTGGTAATAGGTAATATAGTTTTTATCATCAATAGGGTAATAAAGCGTTGGTTTGTGGTTGATAGTTGTTCGGGTAATGGGATCTTTGACACAAAAGACAGCATCGCGTAAACGTATGCTTCGCTAAGGGTAATGGGTAATGGTGTAGTTATTGGTTTTTTAGAACAAGAACAAGGCTAAAGACTTGGTTCTAAAAGAGCGAGAGCAATATCGGGCGTGCATTGTTGCGTGTATGTTTATATATGTGTGTAAAGCTTTATTGAGTAGTAGATAAATATAACAGATACTCTCGCTTCCATTGAAAGGATAGCATCGATAATATTTGGGCAACTTGGGCAACCAATTGTATTCTTTTATGAACTGCCCTGCGGGCTGCCGTTGCTTTGGTGAAAAATAATTTCTTTGCCCCAGTTTTTACAGCAAGAAATTTTTCCGTGATGGTGTACCGGAGAACAAAGCGCCGCTTTGCTATGCTTTGGACTTTCACAGGATTATTTACAGCAAGAATTTTGCGGAGCAAAAACTGGGGCAAAGAACACAAGTCTTCAAAATTAACGGATACTATCCCTAAGAAGGGATAGCATCCGTTTCGTTTATTTTTCTCTGAACATCTATAGGTAATAGGTAACTTGGACTTTGGACAGAATTTTAGGAGTATGGCTTTATTAGGAAGAATTAGGAATTCTAGGAGTCTGTCGGGCT
>QNER01001158.1 GCA_003646175.1 Candidatus Parabeggiatoa sp. nov. 1 | reverse complement strand
TGGAATGGTATCTATAAAAATGCGAATACGACGTGGTTGCGGTGGGAAACATTGGAAGGTGTTTTATTGCCAACCCCAGAAGAAGCTGAACGGCAACGCGCCGAGCGATTAGCTAAACAGCTACGCTCGTTGGGCATTGAACCCGAAGAAATTTAATGACAATATTTATCAGGAGTCGGCCAGGTTTATCTGGGACTCTTGGACTCCTGAACTGATACCATTCTATCCGGCATTGGCTTGTTTTTGGGTTTCCACCTTATTTATCAATTGAATCTCGCCACTACCGTTAACCGCATCGTCATCGACAATACAACGTGCCACATCTTTGCGTGACGGAATATCAAACATACTGCGACGCAAGAGTTGTTCTTGGATACTTCGCAAACCGCGTGCACCAGTGCCTTGTGCTAATGCTTTAGCTGCAATCGCAGTAATGGCCGCGGGCGTAAATTCCAGTTCCACGTTTTGGTAAGCAAATAGTTTTTGGTATTGCCGAACTAAGGCATTGCGTGGTTCTGTCAGAATTTTCACCAGTGCCGTTTCATCCAATCTGTCTAAAGCGGCAATGATGGGAAAGCGTCCAATAAATTCAGGAATAAAACCAAAACTGCGCAAATCTTTGGGTTGCGTTTCTACCAACAGACGTTCCGCACTGATTTTCTCTGTTTCTCCCACTTGGGCATTAAATCCAATATCCGTCCCGTTGGACGTGACACGCTTGGCAACATGTTCTTCAAGGCCAATAAATGCACCACCGGCAATAAACAAAATATTGCTGGTGTTCATCTTGACAGGGCCACTGTCACGCATCTTATCTCCTTCTTTTGATGGTAGTTTGACGGTGGTGCCTTCTACCAGCTTGAGCAGGGCTTGCTGTACACCTTGGCCAGAAACATCACGTTCCACTGTCGCACTTTCCGAAACTCGCGCCAGTTTATCGATTTCATCAATATAAATAATGCCCCACTCCGCCTGCCCAACATTGCCCTTGGCAACATCCAGCAAGCGTATCAAAATACTTTCTACGTCCTCACCAACATAGCCGGCTTGCGTTAACGTTGTGGCATCCGCAATGGCAAACGGCACTTCAACAATCTTGGCTAAAGTACTGGCAAGTAAGGTTTTTCCAGTGCCGGAGGGTCCTAGCATTAGCACATTCGATTTACTGATTTCCACGTTACTATGGTTATCGCTAATATTAAAAGTGTTGTTATCGTGGAATAGGCGTTGATAATGATTATAAACGGCGACAGCCAGGATTTCTTTAGCGAGGTTTTGCCCTATGACATAATCATCTAGCCGCGCTTTTATCGTGGCAGGGGGGGGCAAAGGGTTGTGCGAATCATCAGTCCAGGTACGTCGATGTTCCCAGTTCATAACCATTTGATTGGCCATACGCACACAGGTTTCGCAAATAAACCCATTGGGGCCTGCGATCAACGGGGTGATCTGTGAGGATTCAATACCACAAAAAGAACAACAAACCCGCGGACTGTTCATAGAAAACTCCGATGCAGAAATCATTTTTCGTTCCTACCACTTTGTGTAGATAAGTACCTTGGTGTATTTTTGGGCATCCTTCAAAAGTCGTTGACAGTGTATACTCATTTATTAATTAACTGATGTTCGACAAAGGGTTTCCAATTAGGGTAACCACAAGGGATTACCCCTACAATAACAATTTGGATATGTAGGGACAATCCTTTATGGTTGCCCCCTATTCACAATGGTTTGTAATCAGTAGATGTAGGGTGGGCAACGTCTTTTTGTTGCCCACCTACCTGGAACTTAATTCCTATCGTGCGCGCCATTAGTAGATGTAGGGGGCCGGCAACGTCTTTTGGTTGCCCACCAACTCGGCTGAGTAGTTACGACGAAACTTGGTTTCTTCCTTTATTCATGAACGTGAAAATTGCGGCTACCCTAATTTTTGGGAGCCGCTTTTTTTACTCGCCCACCGATAGAAGTTCAATCTTGAAAATCAAAGTCGCATTAGGGCCAATTTTGCCACCTTTCCCCGGTTTTCCATAAGCTAACTTGGCGGGAATAAACAATTTCCATTTAGCCCCTTCTTTCATTAACTGCAAGGCTTCCGTCCAACCGGCAATCACGCCTTGAACGGGAAAAGTGGCGGGCTCGCCCCGCTTGTAGGAACTATCAAACTCAGTCCCGTTGATTAAAGTCCCCCGATAATGAGTAGTCACTTTATCAGTGAGTTTTGGGGTTTTGCCGGTGCCGGCGGTAATCACCTTGTACTGTAAACCACTTGGCAGGGTGACAACACCGTCTGTTTTCGCCTTTTTCGCGAGAAAAGCTTTGCCTTCTTCGAGATTTTTCTTAGCAAGTCGAGCAAATCTCCGTTGCTGGAAGGCTATCATAGTCTGCCTTATTTCACGTTGACTTAACAAAGGGCTTTTGGCATGTAGCGCATGTTTAATGCCCTTGGCAACGACATTCAAGTCAAGAGCAATGTGTTGTTGCTGCAAATACTTGCTAATATTTTGCCCAAATTGTTGCCCGAAACTGTAACTGAGTTTGTCTTTTGGACTGGTGAGCGTTTGTGGTTCTTCGGCAGACACTTGGGCTGTAAGTAAACCCAACGATAGCACGGTTATACAACGTAATTTCATGAAAACTCCTTGAGTTAGATTAAAATATTATTTCCACCGGTTCCACCGGTTCCACAGGTTTCACCTGTGGCTATTCACATTCAACCCCTTCGGGGTTGGCGCGATTTTTCCACCGGTTCCATAGATTTGTAGGGTGGGTAAGCGGGCGGCAATGAACTCAATAATAAACCCTTATGTCACCGCCCGCTTGCCCACCATCCCCCATTTGGAATAAGAATAAAAATAGAATGAAAAATAAACCAAGAAATGTGTTTATATTTTACACCCCAGGTTTCGCCTCACTGCCATTAAGTTAAGGGCAACCATAAAGGATTGCCCCTACATAAATAGCAGTTCGTAGGGGCAATCCCTTGTGGTTGTTCTCACGAAAAAACTTAATGG
>QNER01001157.1 GCA_003646175.1 Candidatus Parabeggiatoa sp. nov. 1 | reverse complement strand
CAATAGATACTTTGGCCATTTGGGCACTTCGACAAGCTCAGTAACAGCTTTGACGAGGTGTTTTATTCGTTTATTTCAGGGATTCGTTGTACTATGGCTTGTTGGCTTGAGTACAACCCTTGAGTACAACCAGCGAGTACAGCTTCTTTCCGGATTGAACGGATTATTAATCAGAGTACAACGAATTACGTGGATAAACGAATTAAAAGTTCCCAAACCATCAATAGTACAACGAACGAATTAAAAATTCCCCAACCATCAATCGTTAAGCTTTATTGGTTTATCCACGTAATTCATTATACTCAATAGAAGCTATCAAGCGTAGCGAAAATTTTACACAACTTTATTCGTTTAGGAACAACATTCGTTGTACTCAATAGAGGGCTTCAAACGTGGCAAATGTATATGTTACACAATGGAATTACCCGATCCGAAGGGCAATCGGCCTTTGCAGCATTATTTGGTTGAGTACAAGTACATTGCAGGCTTGGGAAGAAGGACAACGTAAACCTTCTAGTGCTGCTTTGTCATTATTGTTAGTCGCTGCAAAACGTACCGATGTATTGTTGGATATGCTTAATGAAGCACCTATTGGATAAAGTTGAACGGGGCGAATACAACAAAACTAATTGACTCGCTAAAATTTTTTAGGTGTTATTCAAACGGATACTATCCTGAAAAGGGATGGCATCCGTAAAATAAACTGACTTATAGGAGAACACTATGAAAACCATTCAACTCTCTTCTCAAGTAGGCAATGATGGTATTTTAAACCTACAACTTCCTGATGATCTGAAGGGGCAATATTTGGAGATTTTGGTGGTGCAACCTGGGGTGGTGAAAATCCGGTGACTTGGTGGCAAAAAGTGATCCAATTTTTGTGCCGCATTTTAAAAAAAATTAATAAAAATAGTGAGTTAAATAACCATTTTTTCATTAACAATTAATACTTCACAATTCACAATTCGCGCCTAAAGTTTTTGCGCGCAAAAACTTTAGGCGCGAACACAATTTTCACCACCCCAGGTGCAACCTATTAAGAAACATGCCGCAACTAAAAAGGGGTGGCCCCGGTTTCATTGAAAGCAGAGCTTTACTATGGGGCTATGCCAGATCGCAATCCCGAAGAAACGTTGCAAGAACAAAAAGCCATAAAGAAAAGAAACGTTGCAAGAACAAAAAGCCATAAAGAAGTTTAATCCTGTTCAAACGCATGAGATTGCTATCAAAGGAGAATTAAACATGTCAAGAATCACAGCCAATCCAGATATTCTGGGTGGCAAACCCATTATAAAAGGCACTAGAATGTCGGTCGCATTCATCCTAGAATTACTGTCGTCTGGTGTGACTGAGGATGAAATCGTCTTAGACTATCCACACTTAACTAAAGAAGATATACAGGCATGTCTAAGATATGCTGCACTGGCGGTTAAAAATGATATCTATATTGAACTGGAACAAGCCGCATGAAAGTTCAAAATTTGCGATTTCTAACCGACGAGAATATTTCGCCAAAGGTAACATTTTTTCTCAGGCAACAAGGCATTGATGTTCTTGATGCTAAAGAAGAAATGTGGCAGGGCAAAGCCGATAAATACCTTATGGAACAATCCTATTTAGATAACCGTTTTATTCTGACTCATGATTCTGACTTTGGAAAGCTAGCCATTTATGAGGGCCAGAAATATCATGGTATAGTTTATCTTAGACTTAGGAATGTAAAATTTCATAATGTTATCAAAGTCCTTGAAAAACTCCTACCCATTGAATTTGACTCTTTATCAAGAACATTGATTGTTGTTGAAGATGCCCGAATCAGAATTCGACAACCCAGTGAAGAAGATTCAGGCTAATACCAATGCATGAATGTGCGGGTTTTATTGTTCCCACTCGCAGTTGTTATTGTTATTGGGGTGACGCGCCTGCACCCAGTTCGGTTAGTTGCTACGCGGGCGCAAACGGACAGGGTTCCCATGTATGCGCGTGTGAACCAGAAAAAAAACTGGCGCGTTGTAATATTAAAACTGATACTATCCCAGCAAGGGATAGCATCTGTACAATCACGAAATTAACCAAACTGCTGTGGTTTTTAATCGGGTTATCGTCAATTTGCTATACTTATTCGTTTATTTCGTCAATTCGTTGTACTCATGGAGTTGAAAATGAACACATTTGCTTATCCAGCGACGCTAACGCCTGATACTCAAAACGGTGGTTTTGAAGTAACATTTGTCGATTTGCTAGAAGTGATTACCCATGGTAAGGATTTAGCAGATGCGATTCATCAAGCCACGAAGTGTCTCGAAGAAACAATCGCAGCACGTATCAGCGATAACGAGTTTATCCCGCCACCGTCACCGGCGAATGAAGGGCACTGCCTCGTTCACCTGCCCGCACAAATGGCTGTGAAAACAGCACTTTATAATGCCATGCGTAACGCTTCTATCAGCAAAACGGAACTTGCTAAGCGTCTTAACTGCGATGAACAAGAAATCAATTGCTTAATGGATCCCCATCATGTTTCTGAATTATCCCGTATGGAAGCGGCATTGCTGACACTTGGACAACAATTAGTGATTGGCAGTATGCCTAAAGAGACTACGTTGTGGGTTTCAATGCGTTCTACCCACCCGACATTTTTCTCGTAAATAGCTTGATAAGGTAACACAATGGATAACATCATCGCCAATTTTGAAGCCATGTTAGCAAAAGGGCAGGATAACGTTATGCTACGTTTTGGTTTAGGCAATGCTTATTTGAAAGAAAAAGAATTTGCCACTGCCGCGATGCACTTTGCCAAAGCACTAGAATTTGATCCCAATTACTCAGCTGCTTGGAAAGGCTATGGCAAAGCACTGGCAGAAAATAAGCAAATTCAAGAAGCTATCGACGTTTATACGCAAGGTATTGCGGTGGCAGAAAAAAAGGGGGATAAACAAGCGGCTAAAGAAATGACGGTTTTTTTAAAACGTTTACAAAAGAATCGGTAAAGGGGATCGGTTCAAGGGGAT
>QNER01001156.1 GCA_003646175.1 Candidatus Parabeggiatoa sp. nov. 1 | reverse complement strand
GGCTGAGTTACCCTTTGATAATCTATTGATTGCGCTGGGTGGTGAACATTCTATAACCCCTGCGCTGATTCAAGGGCGGATGCCAGAACCAGGTTGTGTGATCCATTTAGATGCTCATGCCGATTTGAGAAAAAGCTTTGACGGTTCTGAATATAGTCATGCTTGTCCGGCGTATCGGATTTTAACGCAGGGTTATTCTATGGTTATGGCGGGTATTCGTTCTCTTTTTGAAATCGAAGCAGAGCGTATTGCAAAAGATAACAAAATAACCGTGTTTATGGATCGAGCACTTCGTCAACAAAATAATTGGGCGAATTTTATTCAATACCTCACTGATTTGAAAGGCAAAGTATGGTTAACGATTGATATGGACGTGTTTAATCCGGCACTGGTACCGGGCGTAGGTACACCACAACCTGGCGGTTTCGATTGGTATCAAATGGTTGAAGTGTTAGATGCCGTGTTTTTTAACCCAAATATTGATTTGCGTGGCATGGACATTGTCGAATTAGTGCCTGAACCTTCTCATGTTTCTGAGATGGTAGCTGCGAAACTAATGCAAAAAGCAATGTCGTTCTGGGGAAAATCGCGTGGCTTTGAGCAGAGAGCCATGAATGGTAGCCAAACACAAGTTGATTACGATTAAAATGTTGATTGGGAATAAGGAATGGGGCGTGATTTTAAGGAGTACAAGGCGAACCTTGTACGAAACTAAACGTAATTTTAAGGAGTACAAGGCGAACCTTGTGCGAAACTGGGTATGATTTTAAGGAGTATAAGGCGAACCTGGTACGAAACTGAACGTAATTTTAAGGAGTACAAGGCGAACCTTGTGCGAAACTGAACGTGATTTTAAGGAGTACAAGGCGAACCTTGTGCGAAACTGGGTATGATTTTAAGGAGTACAAGGCGAACCTTGTACGAAACGGAACGTGATTTTAATGAATATATTTACTTAAAAATAAATGATTTACATTTGCAAACACTTATTCTGTGATTGCTTTAAGCTGTTTTTTCGTACAAGGTTCGCCTTGTACTCCGGTTTTTTCGTACAAGGTTCGCCTTGTACTCCTGAGGTTTTTTCGTACAAAAATATTAAATTGAGAACAGACTCATTAAAAAAACTATGCGCGTATTTATTCCAACTCAACACATTCACCATCACCCACAGAAAGACTATTCTGATGGGTTGCCCCCGTTTGATCACTTGGAAATACCAAGCCGAGTTGATGCAATTCTTAAAGGTATTCAAGCAGCATCAACAGTTGATTTAGTCAAGGTAGATAGATTAGCCCTTGAAGCAGTGTACAACCTCCATGATAAAGATTATGTTGATTTTCTGTTAGCTATCAGTGAAACCCTTGAGCCTGAACAAGAATATATGCCGTCTATTTTTAGGAATAATTTGTCAAAATCTCCTTTGCCATTTCAGGGCGGCATGTACTGCCAAGAAATAGGAACACCGATTGGTGCCAAAAGTATCACAGCGGCATTGAATGCAGCGGCTGTGGCTGAAGAGGCCGCAAAATACATTATAAAAAGTGGGCAAGATGCGTTTGCGCTATGCCGCCCACCGGGACATCATGCAGCACCGCGTCGATATGGTGGCTATTGTTTTTTTAACAATGCCTACATCGCGGCGAAAGTGCTTGCACAACAAGGCCGGTGTGCCGTACTTGATATAGATTACCATCTTGGGGATGGGAGTCTAGAATTTGCTGATACCAATATTCCCTATTTTTCGCTACATGCGGAACCCTGGCAAAATTACCCCTATCTTGATGCGAATGTGAGATTGCCGACGGTACATTCAGAGTTGATGACTTTTTCGCCGGGCATGAGAGGACGTTTTTATCTAAGTTTACTTGAAACATTGATTGCCAAGTTAAACAAAGGACATTTCAACTATCTTGTGGTGTCTGTTGGTTTTGATACCCTTGGAACGGATGCGATCCAAGATCAATCTCTGTTGCTGGAACCCAAAGATTATGCGTTTATCGCGCAGCTTTTGGCGAAAATTGAAGCTAAAATATTATTGGTGTTAGAAGGGGGTTACGATATTTCAAACTTGTTTGACTGCGCGAAATATTTTATGTCAGGATTTAGAACTTCTTGCTGAAATTGGAAATTGGGAATTGGTTATTAAATGAAGTAACAAAAATAACCAAACCTTTCAGATTCGTAGGGTGGGTAGGATTCGTAGGGTGGGTAAGCGGGCGCTCAGAACTCAAAAAATATCATGATATCAAAGCCCGCTTGCCCACCACCTAGGTTTCGTACAAGGTTCGCCTTGTACTCCTGTTTTTTTGTACAAGGTTCGCCTTGTACTCCTGTTTCATCACGCACGCCGTTTTTTCGTACAAGGTTCGCCTTGTACTCCTGAACACTCAAAATGAATTTTGCAATAGCTTCTCTAGGCAGCGGATTTTTCTCAGTCCATTAATTTCACCTGTTCAGGGATTAAAGCCAGTTGCTCATTCAAGCGATTATCATGCTCACTTAGCTGATAATCCTTGATAAACATACGCTTGATTATCTGAGTCAGGACATTTCCCTGCACACCACAAATATCTTTATGGGCACTGATAGCCATCAAGTGCATCATCACGGAACCCGCTTCGCCAAATTTCGGGACTTTGTAATCCAAGTCAAGTTTTTTAAAACCCAAATTGCCATAAAAAGCCGCTTGTCGTTCCCCAGCCTCAATTAACAACCACTCTATCTCACTCTCATTTTTGAAACGATTTATCGCATCTTGACACAGGAGAGTGCCATAACCTTTCCCCCGTTCACTTTTAGTCACAGCCAAAAAGGTAAACATGACACAGTTAAACTCAGCCACGCTATCCAAAATATAGAAACCAACCACTTGTGCTTGTATATCAATGGCTGCCAATAAAAGATACTGCCCTTGCTGAACACGTTGTGTTATCGCATCTTCCGGTTCACGTTCCCAATCTGGAAACGAGTCTCGGTAAATTTCCATACAGCAATGCCATTTGGGTGAATCTGTT
>QNER01001155.1 GCA_003646175.1 Candidatus Parabeggiatoa sp. nov. 1 | reverse complement strand
GGGCTGAAATTCTAAACCCATAAATCCTAGGGCGTTGCCCTAGGCTGGTATGTCAGCCCCTTTCAGGGGCAAAGCAATCTAAAAAAGTCTTATGCGAACTTAGTGATTGCTGTACTAGGAACTTGCGCCCTTTCAGCACCTGGGGCGTTGCACAGGCTATAATAATTCGCACCTTCGGTGCTGAGTAGTTACAAAATATCATTGTAATAACCAGTGCTATTGTTTTAGTCGATAGCATCACCGCTTGAACACTTTTTTGTCCTGTACATAGATTGTAGAAGCAATCCTTTGCCAAAGCCCTTTTCACGTTACAATCAGGAAAAAACTTCCATGTTGCCAACCACATTACGCCAACGACTTATTTAGACGTTTGGGTTTCAAATTGGTAAAATTTTTCATTCAGATAAGCGATAATGTCCGCAATCTCTTTGTCTTCATCCCACTGAAAACCAAAGGCTTTCACACAGCGTACCACTTGAGTTTTTAACCCACTGTCACTTTTTATTTTACGGTTGTCGCGGAGGTACTGTAGCTGGGCGGGATCGCTGTTGGCAAGAATCATATGACAGCCCATACATTTAGCCTTATGCAAACGTTCTCCCCGCTTAGCGGCTTCCGTCATTTCTTGGGTTTCAATAGCAGCCTCAGCATTTTCTTCACTTGAAGCGGTTTCAGTGGCAACCAGTTGAGCGGCCGCTTGAGGTTGTGCGATTGCCGGTATTTTTGCGTCATCAGCGTAAACAAAGCTGACAATCGTTAACAATAAACTATAGAAAAACCAACGCGTCATCTTCATAAAGTGGCCCTCCAATCTATGGTGCAGAAATGCTTGCTTATATAAGTCCTCCAGAAAAGTTTTGTTCTTCGGAAACCTTCAAGGTTTGCCAAACCTTGAAGGTTTGGCACAAAACCCTCCAGAAAAGTTTTGTTCTTCGGAAACCGTAAAGCGTTTGGCACAAAACTTTTTTAGGCAACTATATTTTACTGGACAAATGCGCGATACGCACAGATGCCGGCGGGTGCGAATCATAAAAAGCCGAATATAAAGGATCAGGTGTCAAAGTACTGGCATTTTCTTTGTAGAGTTTGACCAGTGCCTGTACCAATGCCAAAGGACTCGCTTGCTCTGCGGCAAAATCATCGGCCTCAAATTCATGTTTGCGCGAAAACCATGCCATAATCGGCTGCAAAAAAAAGGTAAACACTGGCAAAGCCAACATAAATAACAGTAATGCCATATAAGTAGACGGGGTACTAACCCCTAACCCCCCATAAAACCACGCTTGTTGCATCAGCCAGCCCAATAGGGCTAACCCGGCGAGACTTAAAGCGGCCACCCATACCAAACGTTTATACAAATGTTTGCGTTTAAAATGGCCCACTTCATGCGCCAAAACCGCTTCAACTTCATCCGTATTCAACCCCTCTAGCAAGGTATCAAAAAACACAATACGCTTATTGCGCCCAAACCCAGTAAAATAAGCGTTACCATGTCCACTACGTTTTGAGCCATCCATCACGAAAATACCTGAACTTGCAAAACCATTGCGTTGCAGTAATGCATCAATGCGTTGTTTTAACTCATTATTTTCAACCGGTTTAAATTTATTAAACAAAGGCGCAATAAGAGTGGGATAAGCCCATGCCATCAACAAACTAAAACTTATCCACACCGCCCACACATACAACCACCAAAATTCACCGGCGGATGTCATCAACCACAATACGACCCAAAGAAAAGGAATACCAATGACTAACGTCAATGCCAACGATTTGAGCATATCAGTGACAAATAAGCCCGGCGTAGTGCGATTAAACCCAAATTGCCCTTCAATCTGAAAAGTGCTATAGATACTGGCTGGTAAATCTATCAGCGTGGACAACATCCCAAAACTGACAAGCACAGCAACACCCGTCCATAACTCTGACCATTCGAGCCCACGCAACGCTTGATCAAGCACATCAAGTAAGCCACCGAGTGTCCACAGGAGTAAGATAAGGACTTCAACAATGAGCATTTTTTGCCCCCAACCGGTTTTCACTAAAGTGTAAACGGCGGCTTTTTGATGCTCTTCAAGCGAAATTTTTTCGGCAAATGCCGCCGGGACCGCTTTTTGATGGGCACGTACATAAGCCCTATGCCGTCCGGTTAGCCAAAATTGTAGCCCGGTGCCCAAAGCTAAAGCAATTAAAAAAAATATTGTTAATTCATTCATCATCATAATCTCTTGAGCAAACACAGCCCTTATTGTAATACAGTCACAGTTATCAGTTCCAGGCTAAAATTTTTTGTGCATAAAAAACTTTAGCCTGGAAATCAAAACGCCCTTTAAAAGTCGTTGCAAAAAATAGCGCATGAATCATGAGCTTTTTATATCAAACTTGAACATTTAACGACTGTTTTAATACACCAGTCTAGCACTGAATTTTTCTAAATATCTATATTCTATCCTATTCCATCGATATGAATTAAAGAAAAAATACCGTCGGTTGCTCCGTACAATCAAAAAAATAACCATTACTCTTTACTATAGCGTTTTCCGATTGCATCAACTCTATTTAACTCGACTATCAAGTTTTTTATAAGTTGTTGATTTTACATTAAATTTTAATTTTAGTGTCTAAAAACTCAGTGAGTTGCATATATGCACGCCAAAAAATGGGTTGCCGCAAAGCTTGCCGACCATCAAAAACTTGATAGTCGAGTTTAATATAAATTAACTCACGCGATGTGCAACTTTTTTCGCTAAGTTATTGATTATACAAAGACACTCTTTTTAAAATCTCTTATGCCATTCATTTACTGAAAAATCAATGACTTATAATGCGCACGGCGTTTCATATTAATTTATCATCAGCTGCCCCTTTCTGGGGCAAACATACCAGCCTAGGGCAGCGCCCTGGGTTTTCTAGGGATTACCAAAAAACCTAGGGCGATGCCCTAGGCTGGTAGCGCCCTGGGTTTTCTAGGGATTACCAAAAAACCTAGGGCGATGCCCTAGGCTGGTAGCGCCCTG
>QNER01001154.1 GCA_003646175.1 Candidatus Parabeggiatoa sp. nov. 1 | reverse complement strand
TGCAACTGCAACGCTTGCCCAACTTTCAGGCTGTTAGCAGGATTCCAGCCCTTGCCCTTGATATAAAAAGGGTGTTCGGCCGTGGCTTCGATGGACTCACCAGAGTCCAGCGTTATCTTGATGATTTGATAACGTTGTTCACCTTGAATCACAGCCATCACCGGTTGGTCGCTCGTCGTTTCGGTTCTCTCATCATACGACAGCACTTTGTCCCCAACCTTGAGATCAGAAATGGACTTGAGGCCGTTTTCAGTGTGCGAGTGAAAGATTAAAAGGAATGAAAAAAAAAGCTCCAACGGTTTCGCGTTGGAGCTAGAAAAAGGATGCGTGAGAGGCACCTTACACTTGATCAAGCGATTACATCTAATCGACTACATGTCAGGCTGACTATTTCGTTTTCTCGAATATCACTTGGTAATGGAATATCAAGCTCTATAAAAATACTTCCAATCTTAATTAGCGAAGAGTTGACATCTGTCACTTTAGCAATCAATTCATGAGCTAAGCTATTACTTTGACGCTTAATTGAAAGCCTTTTATCGGTTTCTTGGACAATCATCTTTGTATCATAAGCTAAAAGGGGATTTTTTAAATGATTGCCTACTTGTAAACAACAGGGATGACAAAACGCTGTACACTCGTATTCATCATCACCAATAAAGACTAAAGCTTCTTCAGAGTCTTTTGATATCCATTCGATTTGGAAGACTTTCATTTTGAAAATCCAAGACTTGGAGCTTTCTTTGCCAGTTCGCTAACCGTTTTTATATGAAAAGTGGTAATTTGGCCAGTTGTTCTATCCACTCCAACAAGGCCATATTTCGCACTACCTTTACCACCTATCAAACGAACATAACCACTCAGCTCAGGTACAAAAGTACCCGTTTGTATTACATGGTTTGCATCATTAAGATAATCTTTCAGATTGTATGACTTGAGATTAAGGGCCTTCATTATTCCACTTGCATGTTTGTCAAAGTGTATAACAGCTTGGTCCCCTTTGAAAAATCTCTTGCAATTATGCACCAACACCCCATCCCAACCCACAAAATAGTTATGGGTATTGGCAACCGTCAGATTATACACCTTTTCAAAGCGCACGCTGGTATCGACTTCCTTGACAACCACCGTCGTACCATTATGCAACTGCAACGCTTGCCCAACTTTCAGACTGTTAGCAGGATTCCAGCCCTTACCCTTAATATAGAAAGGGTGTTCGGCCGTGGCTTCGATGGATTCGCCAGAATCAAGCGTTATCTTGATGATTTGATACCGCTGCTCGCCTTGAATCACAGCCATCACCGGTTGGTAACTCGTGGTTTCAGTTCTCTCATCATACGACAGCACTTTGTCGCCCACCTTAATCTCAGAAATAGGCTTGAGGCCGTTTTCAGTGTGTACCAAAGTTTCGGCGGTAAAGCTATTACATTTGCCAAACCACTTTTTGAGCAATTTCGCCAACTTGCCAGCACCCATCCCACCAGCACAACCGCCTAAGGCCGACATAGCAACTTCCGACCAATTCACACACGCCAAGCTTTTCCCATCAACCAACATTTGCCAAGCTATTTCGACACCGGCACCAACAGCGCATCCCACCAGAAAGTTCAAAAACAACCCAGACGGATCAACATTGTTGATAGGGTCATTATAAACATAAGTGTACAGATTGGTATCCTGACTGGCATGTCCAATCGGATCCTGCGCCGTCCAGCGGCCCGTTTGTGGATCGTAATCTCTGGCACCAAAACGAGTCAAACCAGTATCCGAATCATAAAGCCCACCCGCAAATCCAAACGGCTGAAACCCAGGGTTAGTATCGATAAGAATATTCCCCCAAGCATCATAATCCAAACGTTGCACAATGTCGCCCGTGTTGACATCAACAACCCGTCTGACGCTGCCAAGATGGTCAGTGATTAAGCGATAAGTCGCACTATCCGTGATGATATAATCAGGCACATGATCTTGACTGGCATAAACATACTGAGCAATTACTTCGCCCTCACTGTTCAAAGCAGCCACCGGATTCACATCACCTTGATAGAGATAAAACTCTTTCAGCACACCATTGACTTTCTTCCCAACCCGACGATCCTTACCATCAACCACATACTCAATGGTATCACCAGACGGCAATTCGACTTGAGTCAAATTGGTCAAGACATCATAACTGTAACGAGTTGTCTGAGCAGCCTGGGTTTTAGTCAGCAATTCCCCATTAGCCGTGTAAGTATAGCTAACATCTTGATATTGCAACAAACGATCTTGATTGTCTACCGTCGCAACTGGAGCATCATTGACATGGGTACGATTGCCGTTGCCGTCATAACGGTATTTTGTGACCACGCCATCAGATTCCACCGACACCAAACGCCCAGTCAGGTCATACTGATAGGCCGATGTTATGGTCAGGCCTTCCATGGTTTCCGTTTTGGCCGTAATACGCCCCAACTTATCGCGTGTATATTCGACCTGATAAAGCACATTACCATCGTAACTCACGGTTTCAGTGTGTAATTCACCAAATGGGCTGTGCGTCAACTCGGTACTAACTTTGCCCAACGTCGTGCCTTTGAGGAGACCATTATCAACATCACGGTTCAGCGTCAAGCCACCAGCCTTAATCATTAACGCATCAGCATCATACTGGTAATCAATTGGCTCAAGCCCATTGACATTGTGCGACTTCATCCGAAAATCGGCATTGTACCCATACTCAACACGGCCGCTAACATTACCGCTCCACTGTTCAGACAAAAGGAGCGAGCCATCGTAGTTATGAGACACAACAATGCCACTTTTCGAGTCCGTTACCGTGAGAAGTTGACCCGTGTTTGGATCATAACGATAGGTTTGCGGGCCTTTAGGCAACACAATTTCTTCTAGCCGTCCACCACTATCATAATTGAAATCAACCACCTGATTGTCCGGCCGCGTAATACGAGTAACTTGTTGATCCAGATTATAACTGGATAAAGTTTCATGGCTCGACAAACCAATCTCAGGTGCTTGATACTC
>QNER01001153.1 GCA_003646175.1 Candidatus Parabeggiatoa sp. nov. 1 | reverse complement strand
GATTCGGTGTATTTAAATTCTAACAGAATGTCGCTTTGTTGGCAGTCTCTAATACCATCGGGTAACAGAGCTTGTTGTTCAGCGGTCCATTTCGCCTCTGAGCGCCTAAGTATTAATACGTCCACCTCTGGGGATTTGCTCATCACCGAGAAATCGGTAGACACAAATAGCCCCACTGGTGATAGCAAATATTTCAATAACGTACCGAACAGTTCATGCCACTTGGTTGATTGTTGTTGGTTTTCTTCCATTTTGAGAAATGATTCCTTTGACGAAGTTAAATATAATAGTTCGTAGGGGGGCGGCAACTTCTTTACGTTGCCAACCAAAATATGTCACACCATCAGTGGTGGGAAAAACACATTGGGTGGCTACACTTCTACTAAATCAGCAATTTCACTATCGTGCGTGCTATTAGGGCATTAGACGTTATACTTAATATTGTGTTAATGTCCCATCTCGTTTAGCCCTTTGCACCGCCTTGGCAAAAACCCAAATACTAAAGGGCAACATCACCACGGAAAAAATCCCTAAAACGATGATATTGGGTAATAACTGTGCCACGGAGTATCCTTGTAAAAATGCTAAACGCATACCTTCAAGGACGTAAGTCACTGGCAATAAGAATGAAATTATTTGTAACCAATCTGGTAGTACCGAAATCGGATAGTAAAAACCACCGAACAGTCTGGAAAGATTGGTTAAAACGAAACTGATGGGATCGCCTTTTTTTAACACCATCACAAAACTCGCTGCTAAAATCCCAAAACTGCCAAATGCGGTAATCGTCAATAATAGCATTATAGCCACGCCGATAAGATTGGTTTGGCTCAAATCCATCCCAAATAAAAATACGCCCGCCATTAAATAGGTTATCATTTTAAGCGTTGCCCAAATCAAGCTATATAAAGATGACGCGAGAATAATCACTGGAATCTCAGTTTGGGTGACTAACAAAGCTTCCAGTGTCCCAAGCATTTGTCCATCTCTGATACTTTTGGTTAGGGATTGGATGGCCGCATCAAAATAGGCAAAAAAAGCACCACCTACGACAATAAATGAAAAGTAATCACCACCATAAGGTTTAAGCGGTGCTATCTCAGTCCCTTCAAATAATTTGGATAGAAAGAAAAATATTAATAGTGAGGCGAACAGATTAAATAACTGTAACAGAAAGTTCAGTTTATAACTGCTTTCGGTCACAAAATCTCGCCAGACAAATGCTAGTAGTTTATCTATCATTCAATAAGCCATAACTACAAGGATTGTATATAAGAAGGGATTTAAACCATTTTTTTATTTCCATCTGTCAACATCAATTTTATTAGGAGTGCAAGGCGAACCTTGCACGGTTTTCATTTGTTCCAAGCGAACTTTGTTTGAGTTTTTCGTACCAAGTTCGCCTGAAACGAATGATGACGCTGCCTATTCGTACAAGGTTCGCCTTGTACTCCTTTTGAGGCAGCCTATTCGTACAAGGTTCGCCTTGTACTCCTGATGACTCATTATGTCCGCGGCTATAAATCTCTGGATGGTGCCCTAATAATTGGCACAACAGAGTAGAACCGGCACGAGGTAAACCAGTGACATCGATAGCATCACTGGTACATTATTTTCTTTGAAGTCCTTTAGAACTTAATTTGTTTAGGACCAAAATTCGCTGTACTCAATATTTAGGTTATGAAACACTTCCGCCAAACGGGTTTCTTTTTCATAACAGGCCGACACTTTGCCACCAACGCCAATGATTATCTCAATTATATCAGTAATCGGCTTGCCTTGTTCAGTCACTTCCAATTCAACCGCCATACCATTAACATGTTTGGTTGCCGCGATTGGGAGCCATTCTTTCAGACTGTTCAGCAGCGCGTCGCCATTTTCCACCCTAATCAGATAATGTTTGGCCGGATTGTTCGCTTTTTTAATATCCGCGATGGTACCGGTGACTTTCACTTGACCTTGATCAAGAATCGCAATCCGATCACACAGAGTTTCGGCTTCGTGTAAATCATGGGTTGCCAATACCACCGTTTTGTGTTCCTGATCAACTAGCAGTTCGCGTATTAGGGTCCGTAGTCGATTGGCTGCTAACGGATCTAAGCCATTAGCGGGTTCGTCCATGATAATGATTTCTGGATCGGTCAACAATCCCCTAGCGATAGCGAGTTTTTTGCGCATCCCGGTGGAATAATCCTTAAACAACCGATCAGCATCCGGCGAACTGAGGCCGACGGCATCCAGTAGGGCTTTAATTTTTTTAGCTGCTATTGGTTTAGGGATATTATTAAGTTGGGCAAAAAATTGTAAATTCTGTCTACCCGTCAGCCGCCAGTAAAAACTGCGTTCATCGCTGATCACATAGCCGATTAAACGCCTTATTTGTTGGCCCGCCTGCGTGACATCTAAGCCCTGCACCAACGCACGGCCTGAAGTAGGCAACACCAGGGTGCAGAGGATTTTGAGCAGGGTGGTTTTACCGGCCCCATTGGTGCCGAGTAACCCAAACAACTCGCCTGGTTTTATTTGGAGATTGACTCCCTGCAACGCAACCACTTCCCGCTTTTGCAAAGGATGTAACAGAAAATCACGATAGCCTTTGATAAGCGGAAAGCGTTTTAAGAGGTTGTGGGTTTCTATGCAATAATGATTCAATTTCTTGTTACCAGCCATGACGGATAGCATCTCTTCTCAGGGATGCTATCCGTGAAGCTATGTACAGGACAAAAATTATAATCGATTGATTTTACAGTATTTCGTGATGCTATCGCTTTTTTTGCGATAGTATCACTTTTGCGGAAAAAATATCTATGCAATAACCAGTGTTATTGTTTTAGTGATACTATCGCCAAAAAAAGCGATAGCATCACGGCTTGAACACTTTTTTGTCCTGTACATAGTCCGTGAAGTTAAAAAGGCGAACAGCCTAACACAGCCACGGTTTTAAGCAGTTCCTCTTCCTCATACACTGTGACTTTGGGTGGCACGTAACGGGTTTGGTTGCCTGTTCAGGCTGATTGGTTTGGGTTTGT
>QNER01001152.1 GCA_003646175.1 Candidatus Parabeggiatoa sp. nov. 1 | reverse complement strand
GTTGCAACTAGAGTCCTGGTTGAGCAGTCCCAACCGCTGGCACGAATCCGGTCGCCGTTTCGCGCTTTTGTAAGTATTGTAATTCAAGTCGGCAGTCCAATTAGGTCAACTTCAGCCTCAAACAAGGTTTGAAACCTAGTTACCAACCGTCTGAATCAATACAGTCGGAGAAAACTTTTCTCGTTTTGAGTCAACCTGACTAATTTTAATATCTTATAGTATTACTTGATTTAATTTTCAAGTCATCATGATTTATTGATCAGGCCCGTCAAAGTCCGATATAAGTTATTGGCTTGAGCCTCTTGCAAAACCCCAGGTTGACACCTTTTCAGGCAAACGTTTTTCTAGAAAAACTTTAGCCTGAAAAGGTGTTTTGCAAGAGGCTCGCTTTATAAAGAATAAACTCGTAAGTACCTTCGCTAAAAATTTTCAGGCATTTTGTGCCCACCAACTTCTTTACAAAGCCCACCGAGCGAGAAGGTGGGCAATAAAAGGACTTTGCCGGCCCCCTACAAAAAATTCATAATACCTGAAAATTTATGGTTCAGTACTTAGATACTCTGTTCGTTTCCTATTTATCAATATTTATCCATATCAGGCTCAAAGGATAAGTGGGACACACCAAAAAAAAGCCCCAAAGCTAAGCCTTGGGGCTTTTTTATTAACCGCTCCGAATTAAAACTTTTTATGAGGTTGCTGTACCCCGTTTATCCATACCCCATTTTGTCGTACATTAGACATTATGCCGATTTAATATTAAGTGCTTGATTTTATTACATTTAGCCAAATCGCAATTTCAAGTAAATCAATGGGTTACATTAAATCGGTATAAACTCTATTAATTTAGACATTGGTCTTATCAACTGGCTGTAATGATGGCACTTGCTCAACAACCGATGGGGATTGAACAACACTTTTTGGAGAAGAAGCTTTGACAGCAGCTTTGGCTTTTTCTTCAGCTTCAGCCTGTTTTTCTTGCAAAGCCATCATTGTTTCTTGCATCTGTTTGGTCCATTCATTGAATTCGTTTCCTAAAGCCGTTTCTGTGTCTGAAATCAATTGGTCAATATTTTCTGGTTTGACTTGTTCAGAGGCTGATAACGCATTCCACCAATTAAGAATATTGGTTAAGTTTATGGAAGTTTGGTTGTATTTCTGTAATCGTTCCTCCACTTGCTGGTAGCCTAAATAAGTAGTCAGTGCGGCTACGAGTCCGGTTGTCAGTGCGATCCACAGTTCAAATTGACGTGCTGCGAGCAAAGTACCAACACCACCTAAACCGTAAATTGTCCATTGCAAATAAGACAATTGGCGATCCAATTGCGCGGTTTTTCTTTGGTAATAGCTCAGTTGGTCTTCAAGACGCAAATTGAGATAACGTTCTGGAGAAAGCATCGTAAAACCATTATCATTGCCAGCAGTACTATATTGTGGTGGTAAAGAGCCTGTATAGTTTTTTAAAGCTGACAACTTCACTTCGGTTTGCATCAAATGGTTGTTGAGTTCTTGCACTTTGCCAGCCATTTGAGTTTCTCGGTCCTTATCACTGTAAATGCCGGTTTTCGTGCGATAACGGAAAATTTCGCTTTTGAGGTTCTCAGCACTACTGCGCAAAGAAATCCATTTTTGACCATGACTAAATTGTTTTAATATCCCAATTAAAAACGTGATGATAATGGGAATTGCGACGATAACCCATTGCAAGAAAGTGATTATACCGTCAGTGTAATTTGCTAGCGTTTCGTTTTTTGATAAATACCTAGCGATTTCGTTTGCTTCGTGATAAACCACCAAAACACGTCTCAGTAATTCTTCTGGTGGTTTGGCAGGCGGATAATCATCTTGGCACTGATTTTCTTTCTGACAGAATTTCTCAACCAGTGACAGTGATTCTTTTAATGGTTGGGCGAGTTGAACATCATCTTGTCCCTGATTTGTACAGAAATTTTCTGGTGCTTCAGCTGGTTGAGCATCATCTCGTCCTTGACACCATTTCTTAACCAGTACCTTCGCACAAAATTTATCGACCTTTTTGTTATATTCTCCCAGGATTGCTTTCGAGTCTTCATGGTAACAGGCATCTTCTACAACGGAACGATTTGCCAAAATCGTTTTTGACTGTTGAAGTTGCAAATCTAAAGTGGCTTGTAGTAAAGCGAGTGCCGTACCTAATACGGCAAAAATAATTGTTGCAAGCTGAAGGCGGTGATACCATTTTTGTTGCTGTGTCGCGTTTTTGTCATAGATGGCAAATTGCTGCCAAGCCAGTTTCAAAGTATTATCGCCGCGAAGTTGTCGAAAAATGAGCCGCTCTAATTCTTCAATATCGCCATCAACCGGAAACAGAACAATATGGCCATCAGCGATTATTTCAGCTAATTCAGGATCGGGAATAAAATCTGGGGGATTTTGAGATAAATCAGCGATTTCATCGGCTAATTGTCCAGTACCGGTTAAAGTAATAATAGACCAACCCAAACGAACTGCTTGTAAAATTTCAGCCTGAGATTCTTTGCCACCATTAGCCAATATCAGTACAGCTGATTTTTGATAGGCTATCGCTGAACCTAAACGATATCTGAATTCCATTGCTTGGCGATCATTTTGAGTATTCACTAACACAAAATGCGTATGGTTAGGGTCTAAAGGCGTGGGTTCTTCACCGATAGGCTCTTCCTCTTGAGAGGGATAAGTCACTTGTGTAGCCGCAGCAACGCCGATGAGTGGCGATTTATACTCACGATCTGCAACACTTTGCCCAATCAATGTCACCAAATCCGAGGTTTTTCCATTATCCATTAGCACCGCTTTCAGATTAATCGCCGTTTTGGCTAAACCACGACTGAATAGTTGTACTAACCGTTGTTGGACAGATTCATCCAAACTCTGAGTATCACCTGACACCATAATTAAAGGTCTTGGTGTACTTAATGGTAGTTTAAATGTTGCCTGTTCTGGCGTTGTGTCTAACGACACCTTAATTAATTTTGCCGAATGTTCATTGGGAAAAACAATAGTCTGGTAAGGATT
>QNER01001151.1 GCA_003646175.1 Candidatus Parabeggiatoa sp. nov. 1 | reverse complement strand
TTTTTCGTACCAGGTTCGCCTTGTACTCCTGAGAAGAAACCAAGTTTTTTCGTACCAGGTTCGCCTTGTACTCCTGAGAAGAAACCAAGTTTTTTCGTACCAGGTTCGCCTGAAACGAATGGGACTCCCTAATCCGTCACATCCGTCAATCCGCTGTACTACAGGTTCGCCTGAAACGAATGATACTCCCGTTTTTCGTACAAGGTTCGCCTTGTACTCCTGAGAGAGAACCAAGTTTTTTCGTACAAGGTTCGCCTTGTACTCCTGGGACTCCCTAATCCGTAACATCCGTCAATCCGCTGTACTACAGGTTCGCTTGGAACGAATGATAATATGACATTGTCAAGTTAAGAAATCCGAGTTTTTGGATTTGACTCGGATTTATAATCATCATTGTGGTGGCATACCCACATAATTATGCCATGCTGGACACCACTGGTTATCAGACCAAGTGTCTATTTGGGCGGCCGGATATCCCAGATTTAAGGTGGTGATTCCCAAAGGGTTTTTGCAATGGTTGGTAAGAACCCCTACGCAATAAGGGAAATCTGCGACAAGTGGTATTATAAAACGAGACGAATAAGTGGCTGGTGATGTCACAAACTTATCATCTGTCTCCGATCCGGCCACAGTTTCTTCTGGCGGTGGCAGTGGTAGTGCTAGTGGTAGTGGCCTCACAAGTTTATGCCATTCTGGACACCACTGTTCATCAGACCAAAACCCATCATCTGGGTATTGGTATCCTATGGGTTTCTGGCAATGATTGGTGATCACGCTCATGCAATAATAAAATGGTAGAGGCGGTGGCCCTATGGCGGGCGTGATTGGCGCTGTGGACGTTTGTAAATCAAGCAGCCATGTCCCTTCTATCAAATGATAGATAACTGTATTGCTTTGGAGTGTTGATTCGACAAAGGAATGACTGTGCATGGTGAGGATGACAGATTGCTCAGGCACATAATTGATGGCTTGTATTATAGGATCGTCCCCCTTTCTTAACAAACTATCGACAAACCTGGTGAAAATTGTTTTTGGCACCGCACATTGGTATTGTGTCTGATAGTCTCTGATGAAGTCGATGGTTTCTTCTCCGATCTTTAAGGCATAATCGACTTGTAAACGGGTTCTCGCCTTTGAGGTATCTGGCGTAAATTCGACGACATCATTAACGGGTTCTTTGACTTCATGAGTGGGTTCTTCGGCGTAGACAGAACTACCCACTAATGTCGTTATCATAGCGGGTATCATCATCCATCCGCTGATTTTAAACAATATCTTCATTGTGACTCCTAATATAATGACTCTTATAAAGATATTTTTAGCCTATTTATAACCAATAAGCAAGTTTTGCTCAAATGTACTCAAACGGATACTAGCCCAAACGGATACTATCCCTAAGAAGGGATAGCATCCGTAAAATAAAAACGGATACTATCCATAAGAAGGGATAGCATCCGTAAAATCGGTAAGGGACAAATAATAATAAGGTGAATATATGGAATATTTACATCTTTTAATGCTGTTTGCGATTGGAACAGTTGCCGGGATGCTTAATGTGATGGCTGGGGGCGGTTCAACTTTAACTTTGCCGGCCCTGATTTTTTTAGGATTGGATAGTGCCTTAGCTAATGGCACTAATCGTGTTGCGATTTTGGTGCAGAATATTTTTGCTATTTTATCTTTTCGCCAACAAAAATTCCATGAGTTTAAAACCAGTTTTAAACTCGCGCTGTGGACACTACCGGGCGGAATTGCCGGAGCGCTTGTGGCTGTCACAATGGATGATCAATGGTTTCAACGTATTTTAGCCATTGTGCTGATTGGCGTAATTATTTCTATGATTTTTTATTCTAAAAATCGAGCAACTCAGCAATTGGAGAATTCAAAGGCGCGACAATGGTTGGTTTATCCGGCGATGTTGGGTATTGGCTTTTATGGCGGTTTTATTCAAGTCGGGGTGGGATTTCTGTTAATGGCTGCGCTTTTTCATTTGTTAAGGTGCAGCTTGGTATTTGTCAATATGCACAAAGTTTTTATTGTGTTTATTTACACCATACCGGCGTTAGGCATTTTTATTTGGAGCGGCAATGTTGATTGGCAGTTGGGATTAAGCTTGGCAGCTGGGAACTCGTTGGGTGGATGGTGGGCAGCACGGCTTTCGGTTAAAAAAGGAGAGAGGATCATTCGCTTGGTTCTAATATTGGCTATTTTTATTATGGCACTGAAATTGTTGAATGTTTTTTAAAATAACGACAACGATTACATATAATAAAGGATTAGAGCAAACGTTTTTGTTCCCAACCGCCGGTTTAATGCCTTTAAGTTGCCAAGATAAATCACTACAAGGATTATATATAAGCAGATACACATAAATCTTTTACTCTATGTTCAAGTTTTTACCATTTCTGTTATAACTACAAGGATTGCTTATAATAAAGGATTAGGACTTGCGCATTGATAGATAAATCCTTTTTTATTATTCCGGATTTTGCCTGAATATTTCAGAAACGACTTGAATTTTAAACTTTTTAATTTTTGTACCGGACAAAAAGGTGTTGAAGTCGTGATGCTATCGCTTTTTTTGGCGATAGTATCACTAACAGATGTTACGCCGCCGGATTCGGTTATTATTTTGATAAGCAGATGATACTTAACACATTCTATAAATTATCAAAAGCCGATTTTTCCCCAAAATCGGATTTCTTTAATCTCAAAGCGGCGGGAAAGCCGATTTATTTACGGACAAGTTTACTAAATAAAAGAGTTCAAGTCGTTGACGAACACTTTGGGAAATACACTAAATAGCGTTGCGGGTATCAAAGCGGCTTTAAATCCCCAATAGTGATGCATACGCCACCAAAAGCGATAGCATCACGAAATACGTTAAAATCAATTTTTTACAACTTCTTGTCCTGTACATAGCTTTTTAATAACAAATATGGCTCAAGGCTTTTTCCCCTTTTGGCAAAGGAACCAAAAAACGTGTTCATCAAGTTACTTCTTCAAGCTAATTTTAATGCCAAATAAATCCGTTGT
>QNER01001150.1 GCA_003646175.1 Candidatus Parabeggiatoa sp. nov. 1 | reverse complement strand
TCGCACATTGTCGGGTAAATTCATCGTTAATAGCCCAACGATGCCGCCACACATGCCAACGCAGTGTGTCGAACCCACTAGCCCGGCGATAAAGGCGGATAATAACGTTAGTTCAGTTGTCATGAGAGTTAATTTTTTATAGAAATGTAGTGGCAATCCCTTGTGGTTGCCTCAATGCCATTAAGTTAAGCTGTCCAAGTACAACGGATACGCTTTCCGAAACGGATTGGGGAAGTTACCTTATGATTTTTTGACTTTTTTATCCGTTTATTTCGAGTATCCGTTGTACTACTTTAATAAAATAAGTCAGTTATTCGTTACTATATGGCATTGTTGTGGTTGCCTAGGCAGAAATGGTTTCGGTATCCCAGTCTTTAATAATCTGCGTCGTATTTTTTAAAACGCTCCATATCGTTCTTCTATCTTCAGTGGTTGCATTCAAGCCAGTATGGACTGCATAACTGTGTTCATCTAATACCACAAAATGCCAATATCGTCCCATTATGTAGGCACCATACACAGGATGCCCATCATTATTTAATTTGAAAGCGGCTACCATCGCAATCATGAGTTGTCCTAACGGATCATCTGAGGAATCATGCTCTTTTTTATATTCATGGATAAAAAAGAAAGGTCGTTTTGGCGAACGTTTTCCATTCGCAACCACAAAATCAACCACCCCAGCGATTTTTTCATCTTGATACGTCATGGACAATTCGCGAGAGAGAAAAGGTTGAACATTTTCTTGCTCAAAATTGACGAGATTCAATAATGGTATAATAAAATAAACTTTCAATTCTTCTTCATTCCAATCCCAAACATGATCTAACAACTTTTCAGATAATTGCGTTAATTGCTGTTCTTCAGTTTCTGAAGGCGATATCAGATGTGTCATCCAAGCGATTAACCGTTCATGATGTTTCTGCAACACCAGATGAAAAGTTTCTTCAACCTCTTCAATCGTCCATTTTGAAAATGATTTCATTGAATTTTCCAATAAATGTCGAAAATACCGACATTTTCAAAGGGTGGCAACCCCTTCGGGGTTGAGGCCCTCCCCGACCCTTCCACAGGTTGCACCTGTGGCTATTATCTCGCGTAGCGAGTTACTGCGTTTCACATTCAACCCCTTCGGGGTTGGCGCGTTGATAAGCTATCAACAAAATCCGTTGTAATCAGGAAATTACTGTATTGATTTAGCAATAAAACCACCCACTGCTTGTTCTATAGGCATGATTTCAATGGTGTTGATGTTTACCCGTTTAGGCATTTTGAGAGCAAATATTACTGATTCAGCAATGTCGGTAGGTTGTAGTAGCTCGAAACTATCCAGCAGCGCTTTTCGCTTGTCTGGATCGTCTATGGCAGTCTCAAAGAACTCTGTCTGCACTCCTCCTGGACAGATTTCTGTATTGCGAACCGGTGTCCCGACAAGCTCTTTACGTAGGTTTTGAGATAAGAGGTGAATAGCGCCTTTACTTGCACCATAAATCGAAGATGTCAACGGATAAAGGCCAGAAATAGAACCTATATGTATCATATGACCACACCCACGTTCTATCATGCCAGGTGCTATTGCTTTTATTACATGGACTGTGGCAATAACATTAGTCTCCAGAGTACGCTCAATATCATCTCTGTTCGCTTTGAATAAAGTCTCAAAGCCTCGCCCCATGCCAGCGTTATTGACGAGTACGTCTACTTCCAATGGACTCAGGGTGTGGTATAGCGCGTCAGTATCTCTTAAGTCCAATACCAGCGGAATGCATCCGGTTTCATTTGCCAATTTCTGAAGCCGTGCGGCACGACGGGCTACCGCGTGAACGATGAGACCATGTTCAGTTAAGCTACGCACCACGGCTTCACCAATACCACTCGATGCACCGGTAACCAATGCTGTACGATAGTTTGAGGTTATCATAATTTCTGATGTTCTCATGGAATGAGAGAGGTTTATTCTTGCTTATACCACCAAACCCTTATCATTAAAATAAAACCCTCTTAGAACTCTTTTATTCTTTGGAAAAACCTTATCAATATTTAACGGGTGAATAAAGAGAATAGTACACCTTATCTGCGTTACTTTGCCAGAGCAAAGGCACGAAAATTTTAGTTCAAGAGGAAATGGTTTCGGTATCCCATTCTTTAATAATCTGCGTCGTATTTTTTAAAAACAATCTTTTTGCTTCAATATCTCTTGCCCTAACTCCCCAAATTGTTGTAAGCGAGCAGAATGAAAAGAATTAAGTTTGCCATTGGTGACACATAAATCAGCATCAGCAAAGTGACGTAAGGCTTCTGGATCATCCAGTAAATCATCAATAATGGGTAGCATTTCTTCAATCACTTTGCGTCTTTCTCTTACTAAATAAGGTGCATTTAAATTCAGGGCATCACGGGTATAAATTGCACGTTTCTTTTTTTCCGCTGACAAATTAGGATTTGGCTCAATTCTACCATTCACTTCATAGCTAAAATAATTTTCACATTCAACTTGCAGAGGAGAAATAAATAAATCTTGATCATATTTATCTCTTTCCCCTTTGCTTAAATCACCGCATTTAAAATGACCACCAAAACGGTCAGCGTACTCGTAAAATTGCAATTCATCACTATTAAAATTTGATAATCAAAAGTGCATTCAGGGTAACGACTTTTAGGTTTGATATGTTCAATATGACAGCCTAACTCATCTAAATAGATTTCTGTATAAGCACACAAATGGTATTGTTCTGGGCGTAAATAGTGATTTGTTATATCTTGCTTACATCCACTACCTAAGTTGTCCCAAGCCTTTTTAGGATCGCTTGGTACGCCTTGCTCGAATTTTCTCCTTAGGCCATAAGGGCCTTGTGCTTGAGAAGGTTTCTTGATATGTCTCATGAACTTAATACCAATGCCTTATGTTTGCGAATTAACATGTCAGCGAGGTTAAACTGACTTTTTTCTAGGACTTTTTCTAGCTTTGAGCGTAACTCTATCGCTTCCGCACTGTCGTATTGCCCATGATTGACCAAATACAAATAGCGATTGTATTC
>QNER01001149.1 GCA_003646175.1 Candidatus Parabeggiatoa sp. nov. 1 | reverse complement strand
CAATTGAAAATTTATCTACAGAAGTAGATTTAATTTTAAAAGGAATGCCGAAAAAACGACAAAAAATGCCGAAATTTTGGGAGGGAAAAACAGCAAATAGAATTTTACGACAATTACAGACAATTTAAATTGACAAAACAAAAAAGGCTACCTATAACTGATATGTATTATGCCAGCAATTCCCGTCCTATAGTTAAAGTAATAATTGGGGTCAGAGTAAAATTAATTGATTATCTTGGGCATTATCTCTTATTTGAGAGTCATTCTTTGATCGTCCGGCTTTCCTTGCTGTTATAGTTTTTCAGAAAAATAACTTCACGAAAACCGGCCAGGTTTTTAAAACCTAGCAGGTTTAGAGCGGGAAATTATTTTTCTGAATATCTATACTCGTCTTTTGGTTAAATTTTCTATCTGTGTTGTAAATTGTTCATTACTTCGATCTAGTCCTTTGTTAATATTTTTCCTTATTTCGGTTAACCATTCAGTTTCTATGTGTGCTTTAAACAATTCACGATAGTTATTCAACCTTTAGCGAAGTGTTCGACCTAAACCCAGATATTCAGGATGAGGTGTTTGTCAATCACTTTTGATCCCCAAAGCATTAATAGAATAACTTGACCAACGAAAGGAACTTGGTTCTTCAACCATGCCAGCCCTAACTGGATTTAATTCAATCTAACGATAAAGTTCAAGCCGGCGGCCTAGTTCATTTTGTCCCAAACGAGACTTAAAACGACCGCACCGAAGTTATTCACTACGTCGATAGTTACGATTAGAGTATCGAACCTACTTATGTACAACCGATTGCATCATTCGACTTATTGCACCTTTGGGGTGTACTTCGTTAAGTGTACGTGGTTAGTCATTAATACCTCAAAAGAATACCTACTTGATATTTTTTGGAAAATAATTTTAGCCAATGTAGATAAGCCTTCATATCTACTTCATTGCCGAAACATACTTGACGGTTGTTGCATCTTCGATGATATGTTGTGGAATATCCGTAGGTGAAACTCGAACTAATCTTGCCATGAATCATCTTATTAATTTTTGACCGACATTATTGTATCAAATTAATTTTACTCTGACCCCAATTATTCCCTGACCCCAATTATTCCCATTGACCGTCCCGGCGGCTTTCGGCATCGTCCTCCCTTTCCACGCCCGATTCCACCTTGTGCTAAACCACCAAAAGGCCCAGAAGCGGTACAACCGGGGACACCGCTTGATGGAATGCCGCTTGGTTGGCCAGCAGAGCCGGATGATTTATTCGTAGATGATGATGGACAACCCGTTCGGCTTGATAAAGCCTTTTCTTGGGAATATCCACTTTCTGTGCATGGCATGATGCACAATGTGATTACGAATGCTTGGCGCGGCGATCCCTATCCTATTGATACGTTGATGATTTTTATGGCTAACATGGCGTGGAATTCGTCCATGAATACCGGTGACGTCCGCAAAATGCTTACCGATAAGGATGAGAACGGAGAATATAAAATTCCTTTTTTGGTGGTCTGTGATGCTTATCAATCGGAGATGGTGGCTTTTGCCGATCTGGTGCTGCCTGATACGACTTACCTTGAGCGGCATGATGTGATGTCGATGCTGGATAGACCCATTTCTGAATTTGATGGCCCGGTCGATTCCGTGCGTATTCCGATTTTGCCACCCAAAGGTGAGTGTAAACCCTTTCAAGATGTGCTGATTGAATTAGGGTATCGGTTGCAATTACCAATATTTATAAATGAAGACGGTTCACGTAAATATAAAGATTACCCTGATTTTGTTGTCAATTTTGAGGCCGCCCCGGGTATAGGATTATTTATTTGTACCAGTATGATTTATGCGAGTCTCAAATTTTTGCAGGAATGGTACAGTCCGTTGACTGTTATTAACTACATATTATTAGGCACCGCTTCTGGTTTTACCTTAGCCGCATTGTTTTCAGTCATTGTGGAGGCTGACGTGGTTGGATTTTATGTTTTATGGGCTGTTATTTTGACTATTGCGGCTTTCATCACCCGTGTTACTACCCTATTACGCAACCGCCATATCACGCCCAAATCAAACTTACGAACCGCTATCGGTATGCGTCATACAATTATTACCCAAAAGGCTCAAGGTGCTATGGGTGGTTCTTTTAATACTCGTGAATTTTTCCACCACAAATCTTTAACCCAGCTTGAAATCATCAAAAACATTTTTTTATTGCTTGTTTTTCCAATCCCAATACTTTTGCTTTTAGCAGTTGCTTCTGGACTCGCTCCTTTATATCTGGCTATAGCTGCTTTTGTGATCCAATATTTAGGACTGCTTGCTGAACGATGGTATTTTTTTACTGAAGGGAAACATCCACAAAATCTTTATTATCAATCAGTCGCTTGAGGTTAAATTGGAGCCGTTTTAGATTGAAGTCTGTAGGTGGGCAAAGCCTTTTCTTGCCCACCATTTCGCAAAATGTAATAATCAATATCCTTAAATATTTCAACGTTTTGGTGGGCAACAAAAACACGTTGCACACCCTACCTGACTAGCACTTGTGCAGGACTAGCAATTAGTGAAATACTCAATTGTAGTACAGCTGATTATAAAATGACTTTATTGACTAAAGGCGAAATGCTATCAAATTGCCCTAGCATTGATTATCTTATCAGCAATAACTCTGCCTATCATAGGAGTAGTGGGAAGCACCGCTATACTGGCGAGTTCTTTTGGCATTCGTTTACGATTCACTGCACCATTAAGTGTTCTTAATCACCTTAATCATTCTGTTTATCTGCTTTAGATTTCTCTTATTTTCTGTCTTCACCATGAGACCGTTAAAATAAGCTGTAAACAAATCTATACCAACTACTAATCAAAATCAATTACTCTGACCGGATAAAAGCACTATCTTACTTGGATTACTTTTTTTGGATAGTTTTTATTGTACAATTTAAAAAATCGTTGATTTAGGAGTTGTACTAAAATTATAGCAACAAAATGCTATCCACTTTTTAAATTTTAAAACGCGTTTTAAAATGAACGAACCATCAGT
>QNER01001148.1 GCA_003646175.1 Candidatus Parabeggiatoa sp. nov. 1 | reverse complement strand
TTGGTGGCGTATGTATCACTTTTGCACTTTTGCGGTATCAACCTTCTCTATATGCCAAAATCCTTAATAGACTTGTCCGTCAATTTTAGCGAATAAAAACCAACCGTTAAATTCACAAACCCTATTTAGTCAAAAATATAATTGTAATAACCAGTGCTATTATTTGAGTGATACTATCGCAAAAAAAAGCGATAGCATCACGGCTTGAACACTTTTTGGTCCTGTACATAGATCGGGAGTACCAGGCGAACTTTGTACGAAAAACGACGAGTCTCATTCGTTTCAGGCGAACCTTGTACGAAAAACGGCGAGTCTCATTCGTTTCAGGCGAACCTTGTACGAAAAAACTTGGTTCTGATTGAAATGTGACATTGTCAAGTTAGTTGGACAGATTTTTTAAAACCAGTTCTGTCGTATTCCATCAATTTGGGCTGAAATAAAATATAATTTATAACTTATTTATTTTATTGAGCTTTCTGGATTTCGCAACCGCTTTACCCTCCTACATTAATCTATGCGACGCTTGCTGATGTCAACTCAATAGTCTCTAATACATTTTTTGAATGAGTGTTGTGAATAGGCGATCACAATGTGGTGCTGCTTGTCGTACTTTGTCAACCTCTAACAAAGCTAATAATTTGGAAGCATGTTGTATCTTGTGATATTCACCTTTTCTAGTATTGCGTGTAGCTGCCTTTAAGCTGGGCTCAAGCTGCTTTTTGTCAATGTTTTCTACATCAGGATTCTTAGGAATGGCATTGTCTTGAAACCCTTGCCCGTAGAATTGTTTAAGCGTCTCAATGTCGGCAATTAACCAAGCCTCCATAGTTTGCACCATCAAATGACAATGATCATCATCAACGTTTGATATATCCCAGTCATCTCGAAGCTTCAAATGTTGACAAGGCGTTGTGTGTACTGGGGCTTCAGCATCTACCAGCAAAACATTAAAAGCATTTGGGTTCGCTTTTAAAGCATTTTTGAAGTCCCCAAAAGCATTCTGACGAGAACCACAAATAATGATTTGCCAACGGATTCGCTTTTTCTGGGCAATCTGTCTCAAGTCCTTTAAAAACTCACTAAAGCCAATACGGATTGCCTTTTTAGTGTCTTTTTTATCCCCGCCCCCTTCTATGTAAATCCGAATTTCTGTTACCATTTATTGCCCCCAATTTCCCCCATCAACCAGAGTTCGCCTAGAGAATACTTTTCTAGCCACGTTTTCAGCCGCTGCGAATCAAGACGACGTAAATTGCTTTCATTATCATTATGTTCACAAACCAACACCGAGTCAGCATATTCAGACAGTGCCGAAACTAAACCATCAGAATGGGTTGTCACAATCAACTGAGTGCGATGCGAAGCATCAATGAGCATATCAGCAATGATAGGCAAAATATCGGGATGTAAACCAATTTCTGGTTCTTCAATGCACAACAACGGTGGTGGTGTTGGATCTAACAGCAAAGCGGTTAAAAATAAATAATGCAGTGTGCCGTCGGATAAACGAGGTGCGGGAATGGGCTGACTCAGCCCTTTTTCACGAAGAAATATTTGCGTCGTGCCACCGTAAATTTTGATACTCAGTTCTTCTACATTTTCATAAAATTTTTGGAACTGTTCAAGCACTTGTTGCCCACTCAGTTGATATTGCAAATCATTTAAAACTAGACCAAGGTTACTGCCATCTTCTTCCAAAGGATGTTCTGGTAAATCAGTCTGTTGCGGCTTTCTCAATGCAGAACCTTGACCAATGTGCCAGTTGCGATATAAGCCAATATTAGAGAACTTATTTTTCAGAAAAAACAGCGCATCGTAAAGTGCCTTATCATACGTTAAGTCCTTTGAATTATGGAACCCTTGAGCAATCACAGACTGAACAGTGGCATTGTGAGAGGCTTTATCTATTTCTAACCCATGAATAATTTCATTGACTATCTCAAGTCTCTGATTAACACTTGTGAAACTCAGTTGATAATCTAAGCCCGGTTTGGCATCAGAAAAAGTGACCCCAATTTGAGCAATCGTATTTTCGTTTTCGCCGGTTTCTCCTTTCCAAATAAACTCATTCACGCCACCCCCTTTACGAATAGGAACAAGTAAATTAGTTGGGGTGGCTTTCAAAATACCAAACGCTTCGATGAGGTTAGACTTACCAGAACCATTTGGCCCAATCAACACATTCAGCGGTTGCAATTCGATTTCCTCGCCTTGACTACCATAAGAGAGAAAATTTTGTAGTTTTAACTTTTGGATAAGTCTTTTGCCTTCCATTGGGTTTTCCTAAATTAAGTACAACGAATTAAGCTGATTATAACGGATTCTGTTGATAATAAATTCAATCTGACATTTCGTGATGCTATCGCTTTTTGTGGCGTGAGTCACACTTTTGCACTTTTGCGGTATCACCCTTCTCTATATGCTAAAATCCTTAATAGGCTTTTCTGTCAATTTTAACGAATAAAAACCACGCATTAAATTTACAACCCCCTTATTTTCGGACAACTCTAATCCGTCAAAAATATCATTGCAATAACCAGTGTTATTGTTTGAGTGATACTATCGCCAAAAAAGCGATAGCATCACGGCTTGAACACAAATATATTTTACGGATGCTATCCCTTCTTAGGGATAGTATCCGTTTTAACATTGGCAAATGACTTGCTATTAATTTTAAACTGAACGCACTTGAAAAAGGTGAAAATGGGTAATAGGTAGTGGGTAATAGATAAATCGTATCGATTCATTATCAATGGTTTAGGAAAATTTCCCTATTTCCTCAAAGCCACGCACGAAAATACCTACCGAATTGCAGCGGATTGACGGAGTTGACGGATTGTGATAATTGTATAATACAACTTCTTTTAGGAATAAACTATTTTATCTCACGCTTCGAGCCAAGACGCAAAGTGTCAACTAATATGACATTTCGTGATGCTATCGCTTTTTTGGCGATAGTATCACTTTTGCACTTTAAAATCCTTAATAGGCTTGCCCGTCAATTTTAACGAATAAAAACCAACCGTTAAATTGACAACCCC
>QNER01001147.1 GCA_003646175.1 Candidatus Parabeggiatoa sp. nov. 1 | reverse complement strand
ATTCATCATTCACAATTCACAATTCACAATTCACAATTAGACAGATTCTTCTGTGGTGTTATTTGCCAATGCGCGTAATCCTTCCAGAAATCGTTGTCCAGCATCTTCTGGTAACCGGTTTTCTGAAGAAATTTTAACAACTTGAGGGGGTTGGGTAATATCTCGCCCTACTAGGCGCAGGGACATTTTTTGGATTTTTTCACCGTTGCGAAACCGCTTTTCTGTTATCCCATTAATATAGAGAGTGACGAGCCGTTTTTCCCGCAATGAATAATGATGTTCTTCCAAGGTTCCTTCATGCTGAAAACCCAGGTTTATCATGTTTTTGTGGGAAAAATCATTGTAATCATAGACATAAGAGTAAACTTTATTAAGACGGTAGGTGTTAAAGGCTAAATCAAGTATCAGTAGAGTGGCTTCGATACCATAGCCGGCATAACGATGCTGTTCCTCAAATAAACCGATTAAATATTCGGCCCGTTTATGCAGCGGTGAATAATCGCCGAGGGCTGCAACACCGATAGCACCATGTTGCTTATGTTCCAGCATTAATTCTAGGTAGCCAATTTCAGTAGGCGTACGTTGTGTTCGTTTGGTGATGGTTTGGCGGAGTTGTTCTTCGGTTTGTTTGGCATTGTTGGAACGGTAAAGGCGGATAAAGGAGTCGTCTTCGTAGGCACGTAACAGAATGGGTGCATCATCTGGTGTGGATTGACGCAGTGATAAGGAGCGGCCTTCATTGGAAAGAATCATAATAGGAATTTGGGGAATTGGGAATTGGGAATTAAAAATCAATATGATACTGGAAGTACAGCTTCTTTCCTGATTTTACTGATTGACTCATGTTACGCACAACGCTTCAAAATGAGTCCAGAGGGGCAACCATAAAGGATTGCCCCTACATTTAATGATATATTGTAGGGGCAATCCCTTGTGGTTGCCCCCCTTGTGGTTGCCCCCCTTGTGGTTGCCCTTTGCGGTTGTCCCCGCCGCGCAAGCCCTTTCACCAAACATCATTATGGTATGGAACTTTCCGCTTTATTGCACAAACTGTGACATCGTCGAAGCAATGTGCGTAACATCAGTGATTGATTTATAAGAGTGTGTCCCACTTATCCAACCCGCTTTGATAAACGGTTGATTTTTAATGATTGATAAATGACCACTTTTGATTGTGGAGCCAACAAATTCGAGTGATTGCTGAATTATTAGCCCAGATTCTAAACTTGAGTCTCGCCTAATGCTCAAAACGGGTAAAAAATCGGTTGGGCAAGTGGGACACACCCAAAAATAAATCCGTCAAATCCGTAAAGGAGCTGTACTTCCAGTATAGTTTGTAACTGAGTCCGAAACGTTTCTTGAGATTTTTTAGGGATTTAAAAAGCTTTGGGAATTTAAAAAGCGCAACTTATGCCAGTGCTAAGTATATCATACAAAAAAACGGGGCCAATCTGTGGCCCCGTTAGGGTTTACGACAAGACGACTATCGTATTTAAGCGATAATCAAATAAGACAATAACTCATTTAATGAGGGTTGCCTTTGGGCAGAGCATGAAAATAATATACCAAATCAACTCTGTTTCCGCACGAAACGGAGTTGATTTTAGTCTTTACCACCACCCGTTTTGCTGACAGAACCACCCGTTTCAACACCAACACCTATATCAATAGCCACCCGAGTTTCCTGAGATTTCGTTAAATCACCACCCTCCTCATTTTGGAGGACAGTGGTAAGCGTGCCATCATCATCCATTTCAGTATAGGATGACTGCTGCCCGTCTTCTTCTTCTCCGCACGCCTGCACAAACGTGATCTTGTCAGTTTCAGACAGGATCATGCCCGAAAAATCTTGCTTGTTGTATTTTTCCTCCAGCAATAAGGCTGCTTGGAGGTAAATAGTGTTCTCATTTTTACGCATCATAACCGGCAGAGTTGCCGTGTCCAAGTTCACCCTAAACGAAACCTTGGAAGTCGGCGCTGGATTTGCAGCACCTATACGTGTGGACATTTGGGGTAGCAGAGGTAATGCGGGTATATTGTATATCCCGATAGTCTCCATCGCCGTCGTGTCAAGCTTTAATTTTTGCTTTGACTCCGGTGTAGGTATTTGTGGTGTAGGGGACAGTTTGGGACTGTAGACGAGAAACAACACATGCGCTTGCTTATTTGCAACAATCTCGCCCACAGTAAATACGATTTCAATGTAGGCATCATTAAAAGGATCGACGGCAACATTGAGGTTGTTAGGCATGATGCTCGTGCCGCTTTTCGTACCGGCTGCTTCTTTGTCAGCACAAAGCCGCGCATTTTGGCCCGGCATTTCGTCCAAAGTCAGGTAATTAACGCCGGGCTGATCTTTACATCCCACCGCATTGCCTTCTCCACCTGTGCAGGGGCTACTGGGTTTTCCCCAAGCCGGGCTTGTGGCGATTAGGGTTGCGCCCATCAGGGCTTTTTTGACGGCCTTTCCAGTCAAAGTTGTGTCTGCCATAGTTGATTCCTATTAAAAGTTAATGATGTTTGAAAGTGGACAATTAGTTTTTAGTTATCCACACGATAAATGCAAATTAGGAATTCCTTGTTGCATCATAAGTCAGGATAAAAAAACACTAACTAAATAGCATTGAGTTTATCCTGCCAATTAAATATATTAAAGTTAACGGATACTATCCCTAGGAAGGGATAGCATCCGTGAAAGTGTTTGAATTTTATGAAATAAGTTAAATAGAATTTATTATGTGTATAAGATTTGGTGAAGGTATTGATTAAACCGTATAACTTTAAATATAGTCTACTACATTTTTTTAAGCAAGTGTGTACAAAAAAAAATTTGAAAAAAAATTGGGGGCCGTGTTTTGTAGGAGGCGGCAACGTTTTTTTGGTTGCCCACCATTGTTTGGCTCAAGGTGGGCAAAAAAAAGCATTGCCGGCCCTACCCAAGTTCCCAGGGCGCTGCCCTGGGCTTTAATAAAGCGCCCTTTCAGGGCTGAGTAGTTACCAAAAAATTGGAAAAAAATAGTTCCCAGGGCGCTGCCCTGGGCT
>QNER01001146.1 GCA_003646175.1 Candidatus Parabeggiatoa sp. nov. 1 | reverse complement strand
CCCAAGATAACCGTTAGTCATCAGCCCATCACTGGGCAAGTTTGCGACAACGGATAATAACATGCGCGTCTGGCAATTCCGCCACCCGCCGTGAAGTGTGAAGGGGGTTGGGCGGGATTCGAACCCGCGACCACGCGCGTTATAGGCGATAACCGTATTCTTCAGCCCAATGACTTAGGCAAGTATTTTGAACACGGTGTTGACGTGCTCTGGCCATCTGAGCTACCAACCCCATTATGTCGGGCAAGGTGATGGCTTTGGGAATATCTGAAGTACAACTTCTTTACGGATTTTACGGATTGATTTGAATATGGCTCAATGTTTTTTCCAAAGCTTCAAAATCAACCATAACCTTTTCACATTATCACTCTTTTCAAGGGAGTGAAGTATATCTGCCAAAAAGATAACCCAAAGCCTTCAGCCAGACGAGCGCATTATACACTGATTGGGATTGAATTCAAGAGCAGTTATAAACCTTCAAGGTTTTGGAAACGCTTTACGGTTTTGCAAGTCATAAAAACGGCCTGACAGGTATTTGGTCAAAAGCAGTTATAAACCTTCAAGGTTTTGGAAACGCTTTACGGTTTTGCCCTATTTCGGATTTCTCAAATACCGTCTCACCCAAAAATAAAGCCAAGAAATCCGGAGTTCCAGGGGCGTTGCCCCTGGCTATAATAATACGCCCCTTTGGGGCTATAGCCCCTTTGGTGCGACGTTAATATAGCCAGGGGCAACGCCCCTGGTTGGTTGGATTGCCCCATTGGCATAGGGACGCACCCTACCCGATAAAACCAATCTGACAAAGTACTAGCCATGTTTAGACAAACCTGATTGTCCGGTTGGATCAATTTTTTTGATGGCGATTTTGGCAGCATTGCGAACTCCCCCGTGGCTGTCGGTTAATGCGGCCACGAGATGAGGAATGGCTGATTTTGCAGCGGTTCCCATTTTCTCCAATGCACCCGCGGCCGCATAGCGAACTCCCCAATCACTATCGCGCAGTGCTTTTATAAGATGAGGAATTGCCCGGGTGGCTGCGGGCGGTCCTATTTTTTTCAAGGTATTCGCTGCTGCTATGCGGCATTCACGAGTGCGAGAGGAGAGTGCGATCACAAAAGCGGGAATAGCACGAAAAGTCGCTTTGCTATGCTGCCATTGGGGGTCAATTTTCCCTAAAGCCGTCTCGGCCGCACGACGAACCTCAAGATTGTTATCGATCAGCATTATCAGGATCTTAAGGACGAGTTCGACGGCCGCTGGCCCTAAATTTCCCAAAGCAGCCACCGCAACACGGCGTATCTGACTATCGCTATTGTCCAGTGCTTTTAGAAGAACGGGTATGATTGTCACGTTGCTGGTTGTGACTGTTGGCTCAGGATTCTCCAAAGTGGCCATCACAGCCGCTAGTTCCTTTTTCCTTAAGGCTTTAGCGGCGGCCGAGCGTACTTCTGGCTTGGTATCATCTAAGGCTTTTACGAGTTTCGGGCCGGCAGGTTGGGCTGAATGCCCTGTCTTTTTTATGGTATTAGCGGCGGCCAAGCGTACTTCTGGTTCGGTATCATCTAAGGTTTTCACGAGTTTCGGGCCGGCAGGTTGGGCCGAATACCCAATTTTATCCAAGGCTTTAGCGGCGGCCGAGTGTACATCTGGTTCGGTATCATTCAGGGCTTTCACGAGTTTCGGGCGGGCGGATTGGGCCGAAGGCCCCATTTTCCCCAACATGTTGGCCGCGGCGGCGCGGATATAGATGGAATCGCTATTGTCATCGCCCAGTGCTTTTTTAAGATGAAGGATGATTTTACGACTCTTTTCGCCCGCTGGCCATTGAATATCAATTTTCTCCAACACAACAATTTCAGCCGCGGCATGACGAAATTTCCAATCACTATTTGTTAATGCGAGGGCGAAATGATAAAAAATCGGTTGTGGATTACTTTCTTTTAACGCTGCCAGAGCAATGTCAGTCTCTTTTTTTGACTCAGCTAAGGCGTAGATTTTCAACAATTCTTCAACTGTTTTGTCCCATCCTTTAAATAGAACCAGATCAAGGTAATTCGCCAACCTGAATGTATAAACGCTCACTGCCAAGCGTAAGATAACGCTCAATGTCGCTAACCAGAATGTCATTTCCATACCATGTAGTTGCCAATCAAAAATCTGAAAAGCATCTCCAAAGTCCAGTGTTTTTAAAGTATTCTCCAATAACCATAATACAACACTGGTAAAATTTGGAATCAGGTTAAATATGGTAAGAAGAAGAAGGATAGGGGCTCCTGCTATGATAGCAAGTGCCAGATAAATGTGGATATATTTTTTTAAATGTTTTAATAAAAATAAGAAAAAATATAACACCTTTTTACCCAACATGCGGGTGAAGGTGCCGGAAAACAATTTCCCCAAAATGAAAATATCCACCATAATGTGCATACTGAATAACGTGATCCCGGCTAGGGTGCTTTGATGCGTGACATTTTGCAAATGAATACCATACGCGCTTAGAATATCCAGTAAATCAACCGCCCGCAGGATATGCACCGCGACGAGTTCTATCCAGTCATACCAACGGGGTTCTAGCGCATAAGAATAATGCTCTGCACCGAGTATGTCGTGAATAAACATATGCAGACGACAAAAAAGTACTAACTGGACAATATTGAGGATAACCACGCTAAGAGTCACTGTTTTTTGGCGGATAAAGTCCCTTAATGCTAGTGCATAATTGAAGGCAATGAGCAGGATGGTTGCCCAGATAAATAGCCAAGTTTCTTATCGCAAAATAGGCGACAGACAGCTGTGTCAGCATGTCGATGAAATTTTTCTTTTCAGGCATTTTCATAAAAAACCTTTTTTAAGTTAAGTTGGTTATCACTTTTTTTTATTGTAACATTTTGGCTAGGGGCTTGGGAATTTGGAATTGGGTTATGGAATATATAGAGTTTACTCCAAGTACAACGGATTGACGGATTTGACGGATTTGTTTCTAACTTCACGGATAGTATCCCTTTTCGGGATGCTATCCGTCACAACTGGTAGGTGCAATATATGAACTAT
>QNER01001145.1 GCA_003646175.1 Candidatus Parabeggiatoa sp. nov. 1 | reverse complement strand
TTTCTGAACAGGCGTGCAAGGCGCACTTTGCACGCCATCGTTGCTAACTTATTCAACGACAAACAAAATTTGTCGTTCACTGTTAGGATAAATCAGCACCACATCCGCTATCCCATCACCATTGGCATCAGGAATAGACTCCACTTGCAGCGTATCTGTCATGGCTTCTTCGCCTTGAGTCACCGCATAATCTACCATGCCATGATAAGTTTTATCCAGTTTAAAGCTCACCAAGCCGTCGGTTTTTAGGCTAACGTTTTTAGCCAACGAATGCAACATGTCCGGCTGAGCAATGGCTGGTGGAATCAGTTGCTTACGGTATTTGCCCTGATTGTCAGTAAATACCAGAGAGGCTAATATAAAACCATTCTCATAAGGTGATTCGCCAATCTTAAGGCCGGTTTCCGTTTCTGCGTCCAACTCGGTAGATAACCAATCCGGGCGAACACTAAACCATATACCTTCAGCGGCGGGTATTTGCAGATTACCATTGGCTTGTACTGTGAACTCTGAAACATCAAACGCTGCCAACGCAGATAATAACGCACTCGGTGCTTGCAATGCCGGTTGTGTCAACACTTCTAAACCGGTGTTGGTGACAAATCGTACACGTTGAGCATCTTGTACTGTTAAGCCGGCAGAATCCTTCACCTTTTTGATTGACACTGGCAATACGGAAAAGCGCAGCGGCTCTATAGTCAGTTCAAAATGGCTTAACTCAGCATCTTGGTTGAGTACCCAAGTATTATTTAAAATCAGGTAACTGGTTAATCGCATATAGGATGCCGTCACTGGGTTCTAACACATCGGCTGAGAAGTCGGCTCGCTTAGGATAGTTCACGCCTTCTACTTCGTCCGTTAGCAAATCCGGTAACACCCCAATCAGTTCTACGCCAGTGGGAATATCAGCATGGTGAGTAAAGCGCAGGCCTTCTCCGAACATCACTTTTTTGGGCAATTGCACGTTATCACCAATAATCACATTGCTTAAGCGGCTCTCCGATTTAATTTTAACGTTGGTCAATATAGCCGGTGCTTCTGGCTCATCACTAATTTCACCTTGGACAGTTCCCCCATCAATGCGAGTGTTTTCAGCAAGGTGTACATCTATAAAGACACCATTGACTTGACTATTGTTAATGATGGCACCTGACAAGATCCCGCCAGTCACTGAGGCTCCGACAAATTCAAAGTCAGTGAGGGTGCCTTTATTTACAATGTAACCGGTCAGCTTACCGCCTTTTAACACGGCATTGGTTTCCACCGTGACTTGAGAAACAATGCCCTGGTTTTCAATGTTGCCTTCAAATCTGCCACCAACAACGCTGACATCAGAGCCAATCGTGGCATTTTTGAGAACTTGCTCATGATTGTTACACATTCCGTTAATCGCGCCAGTAGAGGGGCAGTTGGGAATCGCCGGGAACGGGGAACTGACAACGGTGGGGATAGTGGTATCGTCAGCATCCGTCGTGTTTGTCGCATCCCCGCCCGATGGGGAAATCATAGCAACAGCGATTTGCACTTCTGTGATGGCCTTCACTTCTGAATCGGCCTGTGAAGTGGCCGTCACCGTTATAAGTACCCGTGCAGGTATTTTCAAAAAATAAATCTAATAAAAACAATCACTTATGTACCAGTAACATTGAAAAACTCTTGCACGGGTACTTAACATCCGTCATACCAAATGTCGCTGGCAGCGTCACATTTAACACCAAACCCACAGTTGATAGTGCGTTGACTTCAAGAGAAGACGGTAATTGGTCCAAAGTCCATCCCGCCGAGTCGGTGACGCTGATCGTGTAAGTATCTGCTTCTGGCCCATTGTTAGATAGCGTTAAGTTCACTGGCAAGGTGGTTTCGGGTTCGGCTAATAATTTACCGGGGCTGGTGACAGAAACTTCACGCAAAATTTTGCTGGGGCCGACTATAATGTCAGTGGCTTGGATGAGATCGGACAGTGCCAGATTCTCATCGCGCATGATCTCGTTGGAAAAGATTTGCACTTGCCCTCCTGCTTGCAGAATCGCACCAGTACTGCCTTGCATATTAATGATGCCACCTTCACCAACCGCTAGGGTAATGTCACCGGTGGCCGCAATCACTGTGCCGCTGATATTGCTCAAGTCTAGCGTCCAGTCGTTGCCACCGTAGATGGCGATATCACCACCCTTAATGGTTGTACCGGCACCCGATAGGTCAATCACATTGGGTTCAATTCTTACCCAGCCGTCTTCGCCATCGGTGCCACCAACGCAGTCAGTGCCACCGGTGCCGGCTTCATGTTGTCCACCACTGAGATGTACATTGGGCAAAGAGATTAACCAGAGATTGCCACCTCTACCGCCATTTTGGGGTGCTGTCGCATTTGGATTGCAGTCGCCACCTTTGCCGGCGATGGCCTGTGCACCATTTTGATTATAGAGATGACCGGGGCCGCCCAGTTTCCCCCAAAGTTGGGTTAAACCACCTTTACCGGCTTCTCCGCTATTGGTACTGGTCAGGTTGCCACCATTGCCGGCTTGAATGCGACGGGTGTTGGTTGTGTCACGGCCTAGTACAATAGCATCACCGCCGGGCGCGGCATATTGGGAACCGTCCCCACCGTTGCCGGCTTTGATTTCACCAGCGTTGTAAATCGGGCCGCCGGAGGCATAAGATTCCCACCACAAATCGCCCGCTTTTTCATGATTTTCGATGATGCGGGTTCCGACTTTCAGGATAACGCTCGCACCTGGATAAGCACATTCGCCAGTGCCGACGCTTTCTTGGTTGGCACAGGCATCGGTTTCGCTGGTACCGTCTTTGCCAAGGAGCGTGCCTTTATTTTGAATATAATCAGTGGCTTGAATTTCCAAGGCTGTGCCTTGGTTATCCAAACTGGCTAAAGTACCGCCTGGTTCAATGCACAATGTCTTGACTTTGGCAAACGGAACGCCGGTGATGGTGTGACCACTTTTAATTTGCACCACATCTATTTCCGTCGGTTGCGAGTTATCGGCCCCAGTGTTAGGATTGCCGAACTCATCAGGCATGGTGTTATTTGCCCCGGTGCTAGG
>QNER01001144.1 GCA_003646175.1 Candidatus Parabeggiatoa sp. nov. 1 | reverse complement strand
TATTTGCGGCGGCGCTGGGTGCGCTTGGCTGCTGAACAGGAAGTATCGGGGTGGCAATGGGCCTATTTTACTGATTTTATTGAATTATTAACGCGCCTCAATTTACCTTTGGGTTATACCGATAAAGAAAATATTCCCCAATCAGGCAAATTAGTCGCGCCTTTATATTGGGTATTAAAAGAAATGGCGCGTGGGGAAATCTTGACTGCCCATGCAGCACGCTCCCGACAAGACAATAAACTCACGCGCAATATTGTTAGCATTTTGCTAAAATCTTCGGAGCCTTTAGTGTTATTAGGTGATCCCGGCTCAGGCAAAAGTGTCACGCTGCGGCAAATTGGTTTAAAGTTAGCAGACTGGATGCAGCGTAGTCGTGCGCCGTTAATCCCAATTTATTTACTGTTCAATACTTTTAGCCTTTCACTTGAAAAACCCGATCCCGTTTGGCGGTTTATTGGCGAGACGCTGCATGAACAATTTGGGGAGGCGTTGGGGAGCCAAGTCTTTGCACAATTGGAGCAATTATTAGCAGCGGGGCAAGTGGTGTTTTTGTTTGACAGCATGGACGAAATGCCGCGAGCCGATTACGGGGCGCGTTTTGAGGTATACTCAACGCGGTCACAAATTGAACTTTTCTGTCATTTCGAGTCCAGCGATAAATCTTGAACCAGTTAAGATTTATCGCGTAGCGAGAAATGACAAAAGCGCAGATTATGCCCGTGCCGAGTATACTCAAGCGGTTTACTGATAAATATTCAAACAATAATATAGTTTGAACAAGAGAATATTGCGGAGCGTTTGGTTTTGGCAGCACGGTGTCAGGGTAATTCTTTGGTTACTTTGGATGAAGTATTAGTTGATATTTTGACGAACCGAATAACGTTTTATATTGTTCAAAGACGCCCTTTAATTGTCATTAGAATGATAGAAGCATTGAAGTATAAAGCTCAATCTATTTTTCCTATGATAGGCCTTTCATTTTAAAATTGGTGTAACCTTAAATAAAGATAAGGATCGGAAAAAATTTAACTTTTCCCAATAACGAATATAAATGGTGGGATCGTTAGCATTGATTATCAATGCATTTTAGTGATAAAGCTGTCCACGATCCCACCCGACATAAAATTCTCTTTTTTGACTGGGATTGAGGAAGTTATTTTTTTTTGCCGATCCTAATCAGGAAATAAGCACGATGAAAGAATATACTCTGAAAGAATATATTGCTCACCTTCTCGTCGGTACGCCTCTTCAGCAACCGGCACAAGAACTAAGAAAAGTGATGAATGTCAGGAAACGTTGGAAACACCCTGAACTCCAAGAAATCTATATGGAGTCTTCACGAATTGACAAGATGATGGAACGCATGATTCAAGATTCCATGAATTGCATTGATGTGGGATGTCATATTGGCTCTATGCTAAATAAAATATTACAACTTTCACCTCACGGTAATCATATTGCCATTGAACCGATTCCATATAAGGCAGAATGGCTCAGACGCAAATTTCAGGGTGTGAATGTTCAGCAGATAGCACTCAGCGACACACCACATGAGGCCACCTTCCATTACTACTCTCTTCAGTCGGGTTTCAGTGGACTCCGTCGTAGACCACAAATGAATGATGACAAGTCGTTTCAGGTGCGGTGTGAACGACTGGATGATGTTGTCCCATCAGATAGACACATTGACTTTATAAAAGTTGATGTAGAAGGCGGTGAGTTAGACGTTTTTCGTGGTGCTAATAATCTATTACAACGTTGTCAGCCTCATATATTATTTGAGTGTGCTCGTAGTGGATTAACCTCTTTTGGTTTCACGCCGAATGAAATATTCAATTTTTTGACCCAGCAACACTCCTATTCAGTGTTCCTCATCAAAGATTGGCTTGACAGCAAAGAGCCTTTGGATTTTGAGAAGTTTTCTCATGCCATGCAGTATCCATTTCAAGCTTTTAATTTTATTGCAACCAAGTAAGGTGAAACCACCTTGCTGATCAACTAGGTTGACAATAAATAACCTGAACGATTTCTGGAATTTAATAATTGATGTTACATAGCGAGATTCTAATCTCAGATGGAGTATAGATTTTAACCACTTCATCCATATTGGAATATGAGTGCGTAACATCAATAAATGCGAAAATACTAGAATTTATTGCCCTAAAATAGAAGTTGGAAAAGCTCTTACCCTTATCTGAATGAAAAATCACAAAGGTATATTGGTAGTAGCGGAATCTATAGCTATAAGCTATTGACTCGATGTTCTTGTTTTTTATTAACGCATTGATTTATAAGGTTTTGTTTAAATACAACCTTTATTTGCAGATAATTAATTTTTTAGTAAAAACAATTAGTTAGTCTGATAACGGCCCACACTGCGAAGCTTTGTCACCCCGTTTTCATCAAAAACTAGAAGATCGAGTATTGAGGAATCTCAAAGATTTCAAAACTGACCAGATTTAGAACTACGGTTCCTTCGACTCCGATCGTCAACAACTCTTATACTGGCTAAAAGGAGAGACACACGCAAAGCCAAGCATTGATAAGTTATTGATTTACCAATGGCAAGATTACGAAATTGGCATCGGCTTAAAATATTCTGGGCAGATGGGCGGCGATTTTTACGACTTATTCCAATTGCCAACCGCCAACGCTGATAACCAAGTGGGTGTTTTCATCAGCGATTTTGGATTGCTCGTTGGCGATTTAGCTGGGCATGGTGTAGAAACCGCCCTCAATCTCAGCAAAACCCACATTTTTTTGGCAGAAACCGATTTAAGCCATTTTTAAAATTCGTTCATCCTCGTAATTCGTTGTACTAAACTATTACGAACATTGCCAACCAGAACTGCTTGACGATGATGAGACGTTATTGGTGATTAGGCGGATATCGAGTACAGCGGATTAAGGGATTAAACGGATTTAAGCCATTTTTAAAATTCGTTTATCCTCGTAATTCGTTGTACTAAGCTATTATAAACATTGCCAACCAGAACTGCTTGACGATGAAGAGACGTTATTAGTAATTAGGCGGATATCGAGTACAGCGGATTAAGGGAT
>QNER01001143.1 GCA_003646175.1 Candidatus Parabeggiatoa sp. nov. 1 | reverse complement strand
TCAGGGCTGAAATTCTAAACCCATAAATCCTAGGGCGTTGCCCTAGGCTGGTATGTCAGCCCCAGAAAGGGGCAAAGCAATCTAAAAAAGTCTTATGCGAACTTAGTGATTGCTGTACTAGTATAATGAATATCAAGTTCTTGTACGTGGTGACAAATGTACTTTGAAATCATTGGAAAAATTATCCATATTGAAATCATTGCAATTAGTCATTCAATAAGAGAATTAACTCAATTGCGGGAGCAATATGGAGCTGGACGTTGGCGCAAACTCAAAGCAACCGCCACAGATCGTCTTTCCAATGATTATGTGCGTCAAGCGGATATACATTGGTATGACACGGTATTGGAAATAAACAGATGAAAATTAAACTGTTTTTGGATTGAATATTATGGACAACGGTACAATACAATTTGCCATTGGTACTCGCAATGACGATTGTGAGGACTTAGAGCCACTGAAAATATATCAAACTTTACCTGATGATTCAGCTGCTAAAGAGGATTACATTAGAGTTATTGATGAATCTGGGGAAGATTATTTATATCCAGAAAGTTACTTTATTACGATTAACTTGCCTCAAGTGATAGAACCAACATTACTGGCTGTATCTAATCGTCTTATTAAGCGCAACCAGCGTCGTGGCTTGTTATGAACACTTCTTTATTACTACGTTCCATGAAAGTTAAAACGTATCATAATGTTTTTGCAGAAGCTAAAAAACATCCACAATTTGAGTTTTTTTGTGAAGAATCCCTTACTCGTATCAAACTTGCAGAAACTATTTATCAAGAACGAGTGGCTCAATCAATGACAATGGAGCAACTTGCTGAACTAATATCAAACCCCTCAAGGGTAAGTTAGCGGGCTATTATATCGCATTGGAGACGATAGGGTGGTTTATCTAATTGATGAGCAAAAAAATCAATCGAAGATGGGTATATGAATCATCATAATCATTTCAAATTGTTATGAATAGTCTGAAAAAAGTCAATGACAGTGGCGACTACACGGCGGAAATAGCCGATGGGTTTAAAGCCGCTTTGGCGGATTTTAAGGCTAATCATACTTAGTAAGTTTGTAGGTGGACTTCACTATGTTCAATCCACCGTTTAAATTGTGGTGGGTTTCGCGCAGCAAGACTCACCTTATGCTCTACGTTTGGAGAACAAATTGATAATCCTTTGTACTCATAATGATGGCGGAGTGAGTAAAACCACGCTGGCTGTTCACTTTACCTGAATACTGGGCGCATTTCTATTTTCCCTTAGAAAAAGCCAAACTAATTCTAACCAATAGTTTGGTTAAAGCTTATTATCACCGATAGAACTACAAGGATTGCTTATAAAAAAGGATTACATCAAAACCAGAATTGAATAACTAAGCACCACCCTCATTCAAATAAAACCTAAAAAAGGATTACATCAAAACCAGAATTGAATAACTAAGCACCACCCTCATTCAAATAAAACCTAAAATAAAACTTTTCAAAGCATGTCCTTTAATAGATTTAAAGTCTACGGAAAAATTTTGAGATGAATTGTTAGGTACTTTTAAAAGTCAAAATCTCATCAAAGCTTGCCCACCATTTAATCTGAATTGAATCCTAAGTAAGTATTTCATGGTTTTTCTTATCATAATAATCACATTCATTTAAAAACCCAATTCGATCTAATCCTTTATTATAAGCAATCCTTGTAGTTATCGATAAAAAGAGCGGGAAAATAGGAATGCGCCCAGTCATTATTAATCTCAATTTCTCTGTCTTGAGTACAACGAATTACGTGGATAAACGAATAAAGCTTAAAATCATTGATTAATTAGACGTAGATGGGATTCGTTCGAGAAATGGCTACGAAAAAAAATAAGTTCAGGGATCCTCAATAAAAACAATTTTTTGACTAAATTCGTTTATCCCCGTAATTCGTTGTACTTAACCGTTTGTTGATTCGCATTTGACAATGTCACTTTTCAATCGCCACGCCATTTTTTTCGTACAAGGTTCGCCTGAAACGAATGATAATTGGTACAAGGTTCGCCTTGTACTCCTGATAACATTGTAAATCTACGGATAGCATCCACCTATCATCGATGCTATCCGTTATGGCACATTAGGATAGGAGGGCACCAATGGCAAAAATACCTATATGGCTTATCATAGCCATACTCATCACGCTAGGCGACTTTAGGATCGCGGTTGCTGCTACTGGCGTAAAAGACAGGGTGGCAACATGTACCAACAAATACGCCCAACGACGGGTTGTGACATTAGATTATCTTGCGGCAGATAGCCAAGCACCTTGTCAAGTAATCTATGAAAAACCGACTGAAAAACGAGGCAGTCGTCAAGTATTGTGGCGTGCGAAAAATTCGGTGGGTTATTGCGAGCGGAAAATGAATATTTTTCTACGCAAACTAGACGGATATGGTTGGCAATGTTCTTATAAAATGTCATCTTATCAGCCATCTTATGAGCCACCGGTTACCGTCGCCCGCCAAGCGGAAAGTTACACAGCAAATTGCGGTGGCCAAAAAATTAACCTGAAAAAGCCACTCACCAAAATTGCCAAGAAATTGACTGGCTTAAGATACGATAGTCGTAAATTGCAAGATTGCTCAGGTATTTTTTATCAGGTTATTAGAAAGTTCAAACGCGAGTATTGCCCTAACTATGATTATCCCAGCGTCAGTAATGCACGATACACGAGGGATATTGCGAAATGGTACCACCAGCGTGGTGAATTGGTACTCGTCCATGATCCTTATGCAAAATCGCATTTGATCAAGCCCGGTGCCGTGATGTTTTTTGGTCATAAAAACCGAAAATATAAAAATTTTCAGGCCAAAGACTTGTTTGTTCGGGGCACTGGCATTAATCATATGGGCGTGGTAACATCCGTTAAACTGGATGCAACCGGCCAGGTGGTTAGCTATCAACTCTTTCATGGGCGACGGCCGGGTAGGCCTTCTAAAATCACTAATTTTCATAAGCGCAAATCCACTCGCTCCTATTATCCTCCGTTTGGCAATGGTAGAGAACAATGGGTTGCTATGGCACCGTTGGT
>QNER01001142.1 GCA_003646175.1 Candidatus Parabeggiatoa sp. nov. 1 | reverse complement strand
TAGGGTTTATTCTGTTAATTCTAAAATTCTGTGAATTCTGATTAAATTTTGGCTTTAAAGGGTTTATTCTGTTAATTCTAAAATTCTGTGAATTCTGATTAAATTCGGATTCAGACAATAAGAAAGCTACAAATCCATCGCCTACGGCAAACTCACCGCCGTACTGGTTGAAGCGGTTAAGGAACAACAACTTCAGATCGAGCGGCTTGAAAATCTGATACCACACCACAATCATAAATAAACGCTGTCTGAATCAACTATTTTGGTGGGCAACCACGTTGCCCTCCTACTTGGCTATTTTTTAGGAGACTTGAGGATGCTCGAAAAAATAAAGTTCGAGAAGTTCACGGCTTTTGAAAGTCTGGAAATTCCACTATCTACCGGCATCAATATTTTCATCGGAGCCAATGGCACCGGCAAAACGCATATCCTCAAAGCCATTTATGCGACATGCGATGTCACGAAAAGCCAAAAATCTTTGGCTGAAAAGACTAACCGTGTTTTCTTGCCGTCTGGCGAACAAATGGGGCGCTTGGTAAAAAGAGCCAAAGGTCATATCTCTGGCTATTTTGAAGTCACTCGCCGAATCGCTGACCGACAGAAATCTCTTACCATACGGCTTTCTTTAACGAATCACACCAAACAACCAGCCACTCTCTCAGGCAGCTACAAGCAATGGCTAGAACACTCACTGGAGTCGGTTTATATTCCAGTCAAAGATATGATGGCTAACGCGCCCGGGTTTCGGTCACTTTATAATCTCCGCCATATCCACTTTGAAGAAGTTTACGCCGACATCATTGACCGAGTATTTTTGGGGCATTTGCGAGGCCCCACGGATACAAGGCGGAAAAAACTGCTGGCTATTTTGCAGCGTGCTATGGATGGCAAGATTATCAGCAAAAAGGAAGAATTCTTCCTCAAAAACAAACAAGGCGAGTTAGAATTTACCCTGTTGGCTGAGGGCATTCGCAAATTAGGGCTACTTTGGGTACTTATCCAGAATGGCACGCTTATAAATGGCACTATACTGTGTTGGGACGAGCCAGAAACCAACCTCAATCCCAAGCTGATGCGTACTGTCGTAGAAATTCTTCTCGAACTCCAGCGTCTGGGCGTTCAAATCTTTCTCACCACTCATGATTACGTGGTTCTCAAAGAGTTTGATTTACAGGCGAAAAACACGGATAAGATTCTCTTTCACAGTCTCTATCGAAATACGGGCGAGATCGAAGTCGCCTCCACCGAGAGTTACTTAAACATTTCTCCCAATGTGATTGATGATAGCTTTGGAAGCATTGTTGACCGAGAAATCGACAAATCTATGGGGAATCTTGGAAAATGAAGATAGAAGCCGACATGAAAACATGAAAAATCCGTTTTCGTTTGTAGTAGGCGATTTATCGCCTGAACTGGGAAAAGAACTAAATAAAGCACCCATTGTCATTTGTTGTAGTTTGTAGTAGGCGATTTATCGCCTGAAATGTGAAAAGAACTAAATGCACCCATATAAATTTTCGTTTATAGATAGGAACAAATTGGACTTTTTGAGAAACCGTTCATAACTCGTAAAAAAATTTTGAATTAACGACGTTTTTTATCGAGGTTCCTCTGAGTTAACTCTGTCCGTGTGTCTATCGGAATTTATTGCCATCATCCATCAGAAGAAGAGCGAGAGATTTACCGGCAGATTGCAGAAATTGTGAAAGACTGTAAATATGTCACTGGTAACAACTTTGGGTATTATGTCAATATGGCATTAGAAAAAGCCGGCTCCGGCACCATGATGACGACTTATGAAAATCCACAAGCGTGGATTGATTCTCTCATTGAATACAGGTATATGGCGGATTATTTTGATTGAACTCGATGATCACGTTTTTTCGTGCGCCCGAACGCCCAAGGATTGTATATAAAAAAGGATTTCTTAGCAATGATTAGAGAATGAACAAATTGGAGAAAAAATCATGCCCGTTTTAAGAAAGCTATTCAATCAGCAAATGCTTATTCAAAGTTGACTGACGTGCGGTGTATTTCAGTGCCGAAGGTTTTGATGAACCGGTTGAAGTGTGGTTGCACGAACAAGGAGTATTTACGACGGATATGGCGCATTGGGATTTTTCATCCGGAGTCCAAACTTTAGTTTGGGCGTCCTGAGTCCAAACTTGTTAGACACAACAAGAAATCCGAATCAAGTCATTAGCAAAAAGGACAAAACATGATACACGCTTTAAAAGAACGCATCGGTGATCCCGCACTGTGGGCGAAAAAACAAATGGCTCTGTTGATGAACTTATAGGTGGTAAGTTGTATAATATTTTACTACCTATCAGTTTGTCAAAAGCGGCACAACGTCTGGTTTAGTACAACGAATTACGGGGATAAACGAATTAATATTGGGGGAAAATGAAAAACGGTGGTTTGACTTTTAGCCCTCAATAAGTCCTCACCCCCCCATTTCTCTTCTAGCCCCTCATCCATCAGGAATCAAAATTCGTTTATCCGCGTAATTCGTTGTACTTAATATTCAATGAGTTAGAAAAAACTGATAGATGGTAAGGTATATAATATAAATCTCATTAGCAAAAAGGACAAAACCTGATACACGCTTTAAAAGAACGCATCGGTGATCCTGCCCTGTTTTGTGGGCGAAAAAAACAAATGGCGCTGTTGATGAACTGGGTTGAAATGAAGTTTGGGCGTCCGGACTCCTTTGGCCCGCCAAGTTAAAACAGGCCTACTCCTAATGCTCAAGTAAACGCCATTAGGATAAACCCATCAAAACAATAACTACAAGGATTAGTTTAAAGCCAAGGATAAACAAACCTATTTGGACGAGAAACGTTTTCTTACTTAATAGCAAGAACTACAAAAATGCTTTTGAATTGAGGGCCATTAACAAAACCAAGGCTTATCATTTCAAAACCTGGCCCACAGTTGTATGTCATTTCGACTAAAGGATAAATCTGAGAAATCGCGGCGGCATGTCTAATAAATGGCCTTTGAATTGAGGGCCATTAACAAAACCAAGGCTTATCATTTCAAAACCTGGCCCACAGTTGTAT
>QNER01001141.1 GCA_003646175.1 Candidatus Parabeggiatoa sp. nov. 1 | reverse complement strand
TATCAGTTATTTTAACAATGCAAACCTTGTGCCGGTTTTGGTGCCGTCTCAAAAAATAAGAGAGAAATTTGCTAGGGGGGAAAATCCAATCAAAGCATTCATAATAGCCATTTTAGAAAAATGTTTCAAATCTGCTAACCGAATGTCAGCTTCAACCAATTGATTTTCTTTTAACAACCGCGCTCGTGTTGTCCCTTTTAGCAGCGGCGTTGATGGTGTGAGCCATTTATCGATATGCCAAAAAGCGACATTGGCTATAGAGGTGTCTGTGACGAAACCTTTTTTAATGATCAAAATATCATCAGCCTGCCCTTTGAAAGTCATTAACTGGTTTAAACGTTCCCTGTTGAGATATTTAAATTCGTAGGCGATATTATCATTTTCCACGATTTTGAAAGTTTGAAATTTCCGATTTTTATAGGGGAAATATTCAACGGTTTCTATCATTTTTGAACAGATAACCCGACTTCTATAAATGCCACTAGGTGAGGGTGCTTGAATAAAATTATGAAGTAAAATTTTATCGTGGGCGTTAAATAGCACTTGCCTCGCATAATTTAACCGCTCATTGTGAAATTCTAAAAATTGGGGGACTTGGTTCACAATCTTTATGGTTTCTAACAGTTTCTCCATAGTCATCAATTTCTAAAAATTGGGGGACTTGGTTCACAATCTTTCTCCATAGCCATCAATTATCAGTTCGCCGCGAAAGTTGCAGCGATGCTGTCAACTTTCGCGGCGAAAACAGTTATCACATTGATTGACGACTGTGTTGTAACATTTCTTGGGCGTGGGCTAAGCTTTGCGAAGTGATTTCTACACCGCCTAACATGCGCGCAATTTCTTCGACCCGCTGCTCTGTATCCAAAACTTTAATATGGGCATGGGTGTTTTCTTGCTTAAAGATTTTGCTCACTTGCAAATGATGATGGCCTTGACAAGCCACTTGAGGTAAATGAGTAATACACAGCACTTGGCGTTGTTGGGATAACTGATTGAGTGACTGGCCAACAATTTCTGCAACGCCGCCTCCAATACCAACATCCACTTCATCAAATACTAAGATGGGCACACCGCTGCTTTGGGCACTGATCACTTGTATTGCCAAACTAATCCGCGACAACTCGCCCCCTGAAGCCACTTTATGTAAAGGCTTGGGGGCGTGACCCAGATTGGTTGTGACTAAAAATTCAATGATATCAGTACCCGTGGACGCGGGTGGCGCGTCTTCATCAGCACTGACTGCAATGACCAACTGTCCCCCCGGCATCCCTAACTTATGCATCTCAGCCGAGATTTGTTCACCTAACGGTTGGGCCGTTTTAACGCGCTGTTGATGCAACACTTCGGCCCCAACACGATAGGCTTGCAAAGCTTGAACGAGTTCTGCTTCTAAATGGCTGGCGTTTTCTTCATAATTCTCTAATTCATTCAATTGATTAGTCAGTTTTTCAAAATGGGCCGGCAACTCGGCAAAACGGACGCGGTGTTTGCGGGCCAAATCCTGAAGGGTCACAATTTCTTGTTGAACGGCCTGTAAGCGGGTGGTGTCAATATCCAGATGATGCAGATAATGGCGCAATTCTCCCGCCGCTTCTTGCGTTTGAATAACCGCACCCGCTAATAATGCTGTGATATTGTTTAATTGTTCATCATGTTTTTGCACATTTTCCAAGATCTGATTCGCTTGATTGAGGCAAGAGAGAATGGCACCGGTTTCCTCATTATCCAGTAAGGTCAACGCTAATTGACAGTTTTCCACCAATTTATGGGCATTAGCGAGGCGACGATGTTCGTTTTCCAGTGTAGTAAGGGCCTCCGTTGTCAACTCGAAGGCCTCCAGTTCTTGTACCTGATAGCGCAAAAAAGCGATTTTCGCTTCGCGATCCTGACCCCCTAAGTTATCCAAGGCCGTTTTTAGGGATTTCCAATGTTGATAAGCCTGTGTGACTTGTTCTAAAACGCGCTTATCGGTAACCGTATCATCCACTATTTGCCGTTGGGCCTCAGACTTCAGTAAAGATTGGTGAGCATGTTGTCCATGAATATCTATTAAATATTCACCTAACTGACGTAAAGTTTGCACAGAAACCGGCTGTTCATTGATATAGCCCCGCGAACGCCCATTATGATTAATCACGCGGCGCACAGCACATTCGTGGCCATTGTTCAATTGTTGTTGTTGTAACCACGCTTGTGCCGCCGGTGGCAAAGTAAAAACCGCACTCACCCGTGCGGTTTCACCGCCGTTTGTTCGCACCACAGTGCTATCTGCTCTGTCACCAAGCACTAAGCTAAGTGCATCAATTAATATAGATTTACCGGCACCGGTTTCCCCACTGATAATGGTTAAACCGCTATCTAAGTGTAGTTTTAATTGTTTAACGATGGCAAAATTTTCAATCTGTAAATAATGCAACACGTTTTTTAAATGAAGGGTTAATGTTTTTTATGATTTATTGTAGTGGTATCGTTGAGGTTGAACAGTTAGTGTATGCGTCGGACATGAGTAATAGGTTTGAGGGAATAGTTCTCAGAAAATGAGACCTTAATAATACGTAACTACTCAGCCCCAACGGGGCGCTTTATTAAAGCCTAGGGCAACGCCCTAGGAACAATCATAAACACCTGCACCTGCCGCAAAGCCCCAGGCTATAATAATTCGCCCCGTTGGGGCTGAGTAGTTACAATAACACTAACGTTTTAAAAGAATTGAAAATGAGATTTAATACTTGATTAAAAAATGGCAACGAACACCATTGGCTCAACTAAAGGACTAAGTTTTAGCCGGGATTGTCACAGGACACTTTGAAAACTAAACCTGGGGGTTTAGGCCGATACCCCCGCTTTTAGCCTAGTACCTTGTCAGTTTTCGTTTTGGAGGGTAGTCGGGTGGAGGCAAACTACGCACCAGCCCAAAGGTGTTTGCCCCTACAAAACCAAATTGACAAGGTACTAGTACAGCAAACACTAAGTTCGTATAACATTAGAGTTGTCCGGAAATAAGCCTTACGCTGCTTTGCCCCTTTCCGGGGCTGACATACTAGCCTAGGGCAACGCCCTAGGAT
>QNER01001140.1 GCA_003646175.1 Candidatus Parabeggiatoa sp. nov. 1 | reverse complement strand
AGGCGTAGAGCAACCATCTAAGTACAAACAACAGCCAGTAACATGAAACGTGGTAAGCCATTACAAAGGTTAGAGCCTGAAAAGGTTCAGATAAAAACGGTTTCAGACATGAAATACGCTAGTAATGGTAGAGGATTGAGTAAAAAGCTAATGGTCAATTGTAATGGTTGATATATGCCTACTTACTCACTGTATATAGTGAACAATGTTAATAGTAAAAGGGGTATCGCGATGAAAGGGAGGTTGAAAAGCCGTCTCCCTAAGTTGAACAAACCAAAATTGGGTAAAAAAACCCATAAAACCAGTTACTTCGAGCATTGGAACGCAAAGTTGGTAAAACAACACTATGTAGAGAGGAGCGGTATGAGGTGAAAGTCTCACGTACCGTTTTGAAGACGAGTCTGTACTGGAAACTTTACAGGTTTAGTTTAACCGTGAGTGGTGCGGTGCCTAAATATTTAACACTAAATGCGTTTATTGAGGAAGGATTAGAAGTGGCACAGCTTGATCGCATTGTAGCCAGCCTCGCAGCGGCAGCCAAAACCGCCAACCTGTCTGTGGTGGCGGGCGATACCAAGGTGGTGGCGCGGGGTGAAGGCGGTGGATTATATTTGGCAACCACCGGGGTGGGACAGCGTGATAGGCGCATTAAACTTGGCATGGATCAAATTTCCCCGTCAGATGCCGTTTTGGTCAGCGGACCCATTGGTGATCATGGCACGGCTGTGATGCTTGCTCGGGAACAGTTTGGGATGCGGGGGGATTTACAGTCGGACAGTGCCAGTGTATTGCCATTATCTCAAGCTTTGTGGCAAATCCCCGGCCTCAAGTTCATGCGCGATCCCACCCGGGGCGGACTGGCTTCCGTACTCCATGAAATTTGTCAGTTCACCGGCTTGAGTGCCAGACTATTTGAGTCGCAAATCCCCATTCGTGATCCGGTGCGTTCCGTCTGTGAAATGTTAGGTTATGATCCTTACTATTTGGCCTGTGAAGGCCGTATTGTTGCAGTAGTGTCAGAAGAACAAGCAGACGCGGCACTGGCGACATTACAAACTTTTTCAGAGGGAAGGCAAGCGGCTAAAATCGGTGTATTGCTGGAAGGACAACCACATATTGTACTAGAAACCGAATTGGGCGGGGAACGTTTTTTGGAGCCACTGGAGGATGAGCCGTTGCCGAGAATTTGTTGATGAAGATTAGAATTTAAAGGTGAGACGATACTTGGTGGATACCGTGTTTGTACTTCGCACAGGTAAAGATTTAAAAAAAATCCGATGTCTTTAAGACATCGGATTTTTAGTGCTTTGAAAAGTCCAAATTCTAGCCGTTTGCAGTATAGTATTTATTATCGTTTTCTTGACGCGATACTGGAATGTCGCGGTATGCATTCCCACAGCATCGTGGGAATGAATGAAAGGAGCTGTGGGCAAAATCGTGTTCACCCTACTCAACTAACGCGATGCTCAACTTTTTATAACTTATTGAAAACGATAAGTTTCGATAAGTTTATTTTTGGTGGGTTTCGCTACGCTCTACCCACCCTACATTTAAAATCAATGAGTTATTAAATAAAGTTGAGCATTGCGTCAACTACAATGAACGGGTTCTACTTTTCTCTCGGAGACCAATCTACAGCATAGATTTTGGGATAAGTTTTGTTACACCCGGATACCCAAACTCGAATTTTTTCCCCCTTCGCCTTTGCCTCAATTAAGAGCGGCATGACAAAATCCCGAAAGTTTACATCGCTTAGGGAGTTACCCGTCCAAACGCTTTTACAACTACCACCATCAAAATTTGGTGTTCCTGTTAGTTGGATGTGAAAAAGTTTAGAATTGAGATTGGCATGAAGGCTCTGGATGTAGCCCGTCAGATCATTTGCCCATGTAGGCAAACTACAAAAAAAACCATGGAAAAAACCATAGGCAGTATCACCGAACGTTTCTTCATTTTGATTTACCTCCCATATTAAGTACCTGTGCAGGTATTTAAATAAAATTTGGTTATGGTAAAAACCAAGTGTTTTGAAAAGAACTTGGTTTTTAAAAAACCTGATTTGATTATTTATGCTCAGGTACTTACAGTAGTTAACTATAGAAAAGCTATAAAACACAATATGCTAATAGATTAATGCACACTTACCAACTGATGAAAAGTGATGATGAAAAGTGAGGATATATCTATCAAACACTATAATTTTTTATATTTATATATTGATAATGAGTGAATATCAACCATTTTTTTCAACTTTTTGAAAGAAAGTTGGCCAAGTACTTGCCGGCCTTTCTTTATTCAAATCCTATCAATTGTGTGCATTCTGCTCACGTAGCCAAGACGAGCCTTTGCCAAGAATTTGTTGATGAGAATTGTAGTGCTTCAGATAAATAATTTTGCTTTGTTAGAAATCCGATTTTTTGAAAAAATCGGATTTCTTTGAACCTATTTTTCAGAAAGTCTATAAAATCGCATTTTTGTGCACAAAAAAATTAAACGCAATTGGGAATTGGGCTCGCGGCTAAAGTTTTTGGCTCTTTGACTGCAAACCCATTACCTATTACACCCCGATGAACTTTCAAAAAAATCCGTTCTTATAACCAATCCTTGTAGTTATTGTGAGAAATCCGTGTCGATTAATTAATCCTTGCACAATTAGGGACAAGGATTGGGGTGCTGTTGATGAATAGTTTCGATAACCTCTAGCACTTGCTCATCCAATTCTAAATCAATACTGGCAATATTCGTTTTCAGTTGTTGCATTGTTGTTGCACCAATAATATTACTGGTCAAAAAAGAACGGCGATTGACATAAGCCAGTGCCATTTGTGCCGGATCGAGCCTGTGTTTTTGAGCTAATTGCACATACGCTTGGGTTGCTTTTACCCCATATTCATTTTTGATGTAACGGTCAAAACGTTTAAACAAGGTGAGTCGCGCACCAGCGGGCCACGCACCATTAAGATATTTGCCCGACAACATGCCAAACGCTAGAGGTGAATAAGCCAATAATCCCACTTGCTCACGGTGGGAAATTTCCGCTAAACCGACTTCATAAGTCTTGTTTAACAGATT
>QNER01001139.1 GCA_003646175.1 Candidatus Parabeggiatoa sp. nov. 1 | reverse complement strand
GTTCCTGCATTTGACTTACGATCAGGAACCCGTTCTCCTGTTTGTTCCCACTTGTGCAAGGTTTGAATAGATATTCCCAGTAACTTAGCTGCTTTTCCGATTTTTATCATTGGCATAGTATGCTATAATACACGATACTATATGATAATTCAACTACTGTTTAAACCCCTTTTTTCATTTCATAAAAAGTTTATTTTTTCTCTCGTTGATAAATAAACCAATTTAATATAGCAATTTTTGTACCATATTAATAATAATGTTATTATAGAACACGATTTTCTAGGCTGAACTTCCCATCCAAGTATGCCATTCCGCCTCCAAAATATAACTAAAATGATTTACTTCGATTATTAAATTAAATGTTTTAGCTTATTATTAAGCGAATGGCAAGTTATTCATTGATTATAAAATACTTTTTAACACATTAACCTCTTATTCTAAAAGGATCATCAAATATTTTTGGCACCCTTCAATTATCTCGGAAAAATAGTTAACCGTTTTTCCTGATGTTTTGTTCATCGCGTGTCGTGATTTTATGTAGGGTGGGATCGCTGTCTCTCGACTCTCAAAAAAATATCAAGATCGTACTGCCCGCTTGCCCACCAAAATCCACTTGAGGACGGTGGGCAAGCGGGCATATTGATTGTCTTAGGTTTTGAGAGCTGAGAGACAGCGATCCCACCCTACAAACTGTCAACTATTTTTGAAGGGCGCCATATTTTTCACAGAATTTTTGTCTTAATAAAGCCTGGCGGGATATAGGAAGAGTGTTGTTTTTAATTTATTGATAAATAAGAGAATATAGATAACCCATTGATTAAATTCAAGAAGTCACGTTATTATTATTTTTATTTATTAGTATACACTGAATAACTAATAATAAACTAAAGAATATAAAAATCCCTATTCTTAATTCCCAATCGCGCCTAACGTTTTTGGGCCTAAAAATTTTAGGCGCGATCTCAATTCCCAACTTTGATAAGGAGAATGGTATGCCCAGCATCCAACGTGCGCTTATCAGCGTATATGATAAATCAGGTATTGTGGCATTTGCTCAGGCCTTAAGTACCCAAGGCGTGGAAATTATATCTACAGGCGGCACCGCCAAATTACTCGCAGACAATGGACTCCCCGTCACGGAAGTCTCTGATTACACAGGTTTTCCAGAAATGATGGCCGGCCGAGTAAAAACACTGCATCCAAAAATTCATGGTGGCTTACTAGGGCGGCGTGGGGTTGATGAGACAGTCATGGCTGAACATGACATTGCTCCGATTGATTTACTGGTCGTTAATTTGTATCCCTTTGAGCAAACCATTGCCAAACCCGATTGCGATTTAGCCACTGCCATTGAAAATATCGACATCGGCGGCCCCGCGATGTTGCGCTCCGCCGCTAAAAATCATGCAGCTGTCACAGTGATTGCCGATGCGAAAGATTACGATACCGTCTTAGCAGAAATGGCTGCCAATAATGGGGCCGTCACAGAAACCACCCGCTTTTTTTTAGCAGGCAAAATTTTTGCCTACACCGCCCGCTACGACAGTGCGATTGCCAATTACTTAGGCCAGCAACGCAGCGAAGAACACAAAAACTTTCCGCCCACCCTCAGTTTGCAATACCAAAAAGTGCAGGCCATGCGCTACGGTGAAAACCCTCATCAAAAAGCGGCCTTTTATGCAGAAACCAATCCTCAACAAGTTTGCGTGGCAACCGCTGGGCAATTACAAGGCAAAGAATTGTCTTATAACAATGTTGCTGACACCGATGCCGCTTTGGAATGTGTCAAAGCCTTTGACGAGCCAACTTGTGTGATTGTCAAACATGCGAATCCTTGCGGGGTGGCGATTGGGGACAACATTTTGACGGCCTACGAGCGTGCGTTTAAAACGGATCCCACTTCGGCCTTTGGGGGGATTATCGCCTTTAACCGCACGTTGGATGCACAGACGGCCAAGGCCATTATTGACCGTCAATTTGTTGAGGTTATTATTGTCCCCGAGGTAGCTGAAGACGCTAAACCGATTTTGGCGACTAAAACCAATGTGCGCGTGTTAATCACCGGTGTCTGGGACAATGCCATTTCCCCTGAAAACAACGGAAGGATAGGGGGGATTTTAGATTTCAAACGAGTCAACGGCGGACTCTTAGTACAAGATCGCGATTTAGGGACAGTCACAGCAGCCGATTTAAAAGTCGTCACGCAACGGCAGCCCACAGAACAAGAATTACCAGATTTATTATTTGCTTGGAAAGTCGTCAAGTTTGTCAAATCCAATGCCATTGTTTACTGCAAAGATGGCATGACGCTGGGCGTGGGTGCTGGACAAATGAGCCGCGTTTACAGTGCCCAGATTGCCGCGCTCAAAGCCACTGATGAAAAATTAGCACTAGAAGGCGCTGTCATGGCTTCCGATGCCTTTTTCCCATTTAGGGATGGCATTGATTCTGCCGCTAAAGTCGGCATTACGGCAGTCATTCAACCGGGGGGTTCTAGGCGTGATAAAGAAGTCACAGCGGCTGCAAATGAACATGGTATAGCGATGGTACTCACCGGGATGCGTCATTTTAGACATTGATGAATGCGACGGATGCTATCCCTTTTTTTTCGGGATAGTATCCGTAAAAACCGCGACGGATGCTATCCCTTTTTTTCCGGGATAGTATCCGTAAACCGCGACGGATGCTAAAACCGCGACGGATGCTATCCCTTTTTTTCCGGGATAGTATCCGTTAAAAGCGTCTAAGTTAAGGAATATTGGCAATGCTAAATTCACTATATATTAATAACTTCCGTATTTTCAAAGAATTACAAATTGAACGTTTGGGGCTGATAAACCTGATGTCAAGGCGCGTTGGCAACAAATACCAGCAAACTCAAACGCTATGCCTATTCTCTCGCCAAAAAAGCGATAGCATCACGAATGGTTATTGCATCAAGAAATAATGTAGGGTGGGCAAAGTCTTTTATTGCCCACCATCTTCTCTCGCCAAAAAAGCGATAGCATCACGAATGGTTATTGCATCAAGAAATAATGTAGGGTGGGCAAAGTCTTTTATTGCCCACCATCTTC
>QNER01001138.1 GCA_003646175.1 Candidatus Parabeggiatoa sp. nov. 1 | reverse complement strand
TAGGCACCTCATTGAATGATATCCTAGGGCGTTGCCCTAGGATTTATGGGTTTAGAATTTCAGCCCTGAAAGGGCGAAACATATGTCTCGCCCTTTCAGGGCTAGGCACCTCATTGAATGATGTCCTAGGGCGTTGCCCTAGGATTTATGGGTTTATAATTTCAGCCCTGAAAGGGCGAAACATATGTCTCGCCCTTTCAGGGCTAGGCACCTCATTGAATGATGTCCTAGGGCGTTGCCCTAGGCTAGTATGTCAGCCCCTTTCAGGGGCAAAGCAGTGGCAACGCCCCTGGAACTCAAAAATAAAATTTGCCCTATTTTGTCTGAACGTCTATAGGTTGACATAATTGAGAAAGTTCGGCTTGATCTCCTGCGTATGCACACACTGCCCATTGACGCCGGTGATGTTTAATAAGCTTTCTCACTAGAGCAGCTTGGGACTGCATACCACGGACTATCGTCGCTATGACAATAGACTTAACTTGGCTTGGCAATTGATACCAAGTTGCCAAGCCAACATCAATGATAGCCTGTTGAGCGTGAAGTTTCCAAGGACCATACTTAGCCGCAAAATCAAAGGCGGTAATAAATTGCAGATCATTTTGTTGCAAATGGTTCTGTTTCACCAACAGAATATTAGCCCAAATGGAGGTATTGGTGGGATTACGTTTGACGGCTTTTGAGTAAGCGTTCAACGCATGTTGAAAGGCAGCTAATTTTTCCTTTGGACTAACAGAGAGTTGAATCCCTTGCCAGTGATAAATATATCCCATTCTTATCAATAATGCGGGATTATTTGGCGCAAGCCGCAACGCATAAGCAGTGGCATTATGGATTGGCATCCATTCAGACAGCGCAATTTCTTGTTGAGGCCATTTTTCCATAGATGCCTGTACACGTCTAGCGATAGCATCAGCCACGCCCCAACTTGCGGCCTGAGGAATAAGATAAGTCAACGCAATCATCAAACTCCACACAACCGTTTTTGCCAAGCGGGTGGGGGGTAAACTCACTTCGTTGTCAGAAATATTTGTCGTTTGCGTCGGCAAATAACGCGCCACCCAGCCCAAACCTAAAATTAACATAAAAGTGGCCGCATTGGCAGGAATTTGCAGATTGAAATCGACAGTGCTGTGTATCAGCAATGCCGTAATCGCCATCGTGGCACCAAAGGCAATACCTCTACTCAAAGCATTCTGGCGACGAAACTGGGCAGCCAGCACGACACCCAAACTCCACAAAACAACCAGTCCTAACAATAACACGCCAACAATGCCGGTTTCCGTCGCAAACTCAAGATAATCATTGTGTGCATGATCATAATACTGCTTCAACTCAGAGTTTTGGTAACGGGGAAAAGTGGTGTAATAGCTGCCCAACCCGGAACCGGTCAAAAAATAATCCTGCCAGTATGGAAGACTATCTATATCGACATCATCGCGTGTTTCTGTGGCAAAGGTGGTTTCCTCAATACGCTGCTTCACCTTCTCTAAGCCAAACCAAGTGCCAACAATAAATATATCAATCACAATCAGGCTAACTAACAAAATGACAGTGGCGCGGTTAGCATGTCGGGAGAAAATTAACGCAAGAGTCCCGGCAATCAACATGCTGGCAAAAAAAGCCGTATTCCCCATACGTGAATGCGTCATAACTAACGCAATGACCATAAACACAAGAATCAGCCTGAGACGCATTTTCGGGCTCAGAATCCAAGACAACACAGCAACAATTCGTTGCCGCCAGGTGTCGGCCGTTGTTCCATTACCCAATTGGGCAATCAATAACCCAATTCCCACCGACAGACACATTACCAAATAACCCGCTACATGATTACGGTTAATGAAAGTCCCGGTTGCAAGCCCCAAACCATAAACTTTTTCATGGAAAAAACCATATTCCACGCCCGATAAAGTCATAAAACTACCATAAAGTGCTTGGAATAAACCACTGAATACCAATACATAAGCTATCCAGCGCAAACGTGTTTGCGTGTTGACTAACAATAAAGTCAAGGTAAAGAGCAAGACATAACTGAGACTTTTAAGCAAACCGTCGGCCGTACTGTGCGGTGCGACAGACAGCGTGGTAAAGGTTGGATTGGTAAAGGCATGGACTTGAGCCGCTTGTGGAGACAACCACTGAACCCAAGAATAAGGCAATGGTATCAATTGGAAACTAATATAAATCAGCCATATAACCCATAACACCAGTATAGGAATCGCTTTATAGAATGCTGGGGTTAGTGTCTGGCGGCCTCGCAAATATTGCCATAACCAAAGCAGTGCCAAGCTAAATATACCCACTTCCATCAGTGCCCATGCCCAAGCATGGTTACTCCCAAAAGGCAGCGGCAACCAAACAATTAAAATTAACAGAGCAATAAAAGCGATATTCATAGTTGTCGCAAGCAAGTTCAGCCAGGGGCGTTGCCCCTGGCTTTAATAATACGCACCTTCGGTGCTAAGTTTTAAAGCCCCAACGGGGCGAAATTAATATAGCCAGGGGCAACGCCCCTGGAACTTAATTAAATTAATTAATTAATTAATTCCTATCGTGCGTGCCATTAAAATCTACCCTACATCAAGTTGAGGTTCGAGCTTTAAAATCATGCGACGAATAGAAATGCTCATTTCTGATCTCATTTTGAAATTCTGTACTTTATTTACCGGTATTGATTTTGAAGATATCCATATTTCAGGTGTGACTTCCTTTACATAATCGGCCCAGTCGGTAAGACTTTTAACAGGTAACCCGCACACTCGATTCCCTCTTTTTCCCAAGTCATCATCAATAAACCCTGTGACACAAAACTCTTTGAATTCTGGGTTAGAGAGAATTTCCTCTAAAAGAATTTTCCCGCCTTTACCAGCCCCATAAATCAAAACGGGTGTGCATATCCCACTTTGACTCTTTTTCAACTGGGTATTCAACAGATGATCAAAAAAACGAAAACTTAATCGTGATGCCACAATCACTAGAAAAAGAAGCAAACCAAAAATCAGGTAAGCACCCCGTGATTGTCCCGCTTCAAAACGGGTGACTATTACCACGATTGCCAAACTCAATATTACC
>QNER01001137.1 GCA_003646175.1 Candidatus Parabeggiatoa sp. nov. 1 | reverse complement strand
ATTTCTTGTTCGGTTTCAATGGCATCGTCAATTTCATTTAAGATTTGATGAAGCCGATTACGAACCTTCCCTTTAGTCTTATCATCAATGGCATCCCGAAGTTTGTTGCACAAGTCAAGATAACTCTGATAATCTTGATACGAAGTATCAAGCACAGTTATTAGTTGATCAATGTCCTCCTGAAATTCTGCTTGTTGCACAGGATCAAGTATTTCAGTCTTTTCCAACGTTCCAATATTGTGTATGGGAATGTGTTTGGGGTTAGGGTGAATTGCCCGAACATCTTCTTTCATCGCATCCGCCAAATTCTTAAATCGAAAGCAATTGATGTCTGAATCTTTCAATTGACAGACTATCTCACAAAGGCGTTCTTGAAATTTTTCACTCTTGCCCGCCAGTTGTGGCCGAATTTATACCCAGGTTTGGTTGTTGCGAAGTGCGTCAAAAATAGGCGTTTTTTCTGAGGGCGTTGTTGATTTGGCGGTAGAAAAAATGAGTAATGTTGGGTTATGAATTTTCCCTTTGTGACTTAATTCACTGGCTTTGAGGATGCCTTTATCAACAGCACATTCAGCCGCTCTTCTTGCATGCCGTGCCAGATGATAGCCTATGGGATCATGCTTTTTTTGCAAATCGGTGAGAAAATGCTTGATATTTTGGTATACCAAGTTGTCGATGTTTTGATATGGTTTTAGAGCAGCCTGAAATCCTGAAAGCCGTGCAAGGATGTAAAACTCGTAGCAATCATGAACTAAATCGAAAAAAGCATCTGAATATCACGAAATACAGTATTATGCATGTTCCTAAAACCATAGCACTGGCGGTTATTGCCTCTTTCACAAAAGTGATACTATCGCCAAAAAAGCGATAGCATCACGAAATACAATTTAAAATCAATAGGTTATCATTTTTTTCCGGTACATAGTTTATTAATATGCCCCTTTGGGGCGAAAAAACGCCAATAGCGAGCCCACCAGGTGCGATATTAATAGAGCCAGTGTAACTACCTGGTTGATAGGTTTCAAAAACGTCGAAATAGAGTTATAGTTGAGGATTTCGATAAAGGCACAATCCAATCCTTTATTATAAGCAATCCTTGTAGTTATTTTTGTTTCAAAACCAACAAAGCAATATCATCAAACACCTGTTGCTCACCAATAAATTGGCGCACATCACCAATCACCGCTTGCTGGATTTCCTCGGCAGTTCGTTGCCAGTTTTGTTTGACAACTTCACAAAGGCGTTCTAATCCATACATTTGTCCGTCGATATTTTCGGCTTCGGTAATGCCATCGGTATAAAGCGCGACAACATCCCCCTGATTGAGTGACACTTTGGTTTCAGCGACGAAATCGGCAATGTCTTCCTCTAAGCCAAGCGGGAAACCTAAATCGACAGTGTCTATCAATTCCACTTCGCCATTTCGCACCACAATCATTTCTTCATGTTGTCCGCTTAAATACAGTTGGTTCTGTTGATAATCGACTAAAACCAATGTCAAATCTTTTTGAACTTTCATGCGTTCAACATTGTGGTAAACCATCTGATTAAGCGCACTGAAAAATTTAACGGGATCGGTTTCATTATTAGCGAGCAAGGTGCGAATTGACGATTGCACCATAATCGCCAACGCACCGCTTTCCAAACCATGTCCCGTGACATCGCCAATACCCATTAAAACACGCCCATTATGTTGAAGCACATCATAATAGTCGCCACCGATTTCATCGGCAGGTTCCATAAACCCTGCAATGTCCAAACCGTCAATTTGTTTGAGTTCTGTCTTGGTAGGTAACAGCATTTTTTGCAAGCGGCGTGAGACATCCAATTCGGCCTTCATTCGCACATTTTCTGCTTTAAACCTTTCATTTTGCTCAGCTAATTGTTGTTGTAAATGGTGTATTTTCAAATGTGTTTCCACACGGGCTAAGACTTCCTCGGCTTGAAAAGGTTTGGTGATGTAATCTACGCCACCCACTGCAAACGCTTTGACTTTATCAAATACTTCACTCAAAGCGCTGATAAACATTATGGGTATTTTGTGCGTTTTGTCATTGGCTTTTAATTGTTCACAAACTTCATAGCCATTCATGCCAGGCATTTGTATGTCAAGCAAAATTAAATCCGGCAAGGTTTTTTGAGCAATTTTTAACGCGACTTGTCCATTGATGGCGGGGCGTACTTGATAACCTCGCTCAACCAATATTGAATTTAAAAACTGTAAATTTGCCGGTAGATCATCGACAATTAAAATGTTATCTTTTGCCATTTTTTTAATGTTCCGTCATGAGACAAAGGAGTCCAAGATTTATCTTGGAACCGGCCAAACTAAAGTTTGGACTCCAACCTGATCAATCCTCAAAAACTTCTTGCAGTATATCAAAGCGGAAACCATTAACCAATTTGGTTAAGGCGTTAGCCAGCGGTTTATTTTGTTCACCAATCACTTCAATGAGAGGTAATATGGCTGGTAAATCGGCCGTTTCGACGGCTTCTTGCAGTTGGGTCAATAAATCACCGGGTAATTGCGTGATTTCAGATTTGAGGTCTTCAAGTTTGGTTTCTTCATCGCCCTCAGATTCGGCGGCTTCGCCACTGTCTTCATACACATAGTTGACCCCAACATGTTTGTGCATGAGGTCAAAAATATCGTTTTCTTTAAAAGGCTTGCGTAAAAAGTCATCGCAACCTGCATCCAGTATCACCGCCCGTTCTTCTTCTAATACGCTGGCCGTTAGGGCAACGATAGCGGTGGCTTGGCCTTTGGTATGTTCTCGAATATGCAGTGTCGCCTCATAACCATCCATGATCGGCATCCGCATATCCATCCAAATCAAGTGTGGTTGCCACTCCTCCCAGACTTCAACCGCTTGTTGACCATTTTCGGCTTCTTTGAGTTCAAAACCCAGTGGATTGAGTAATTTGATGAGTAGTTGCCGACTGGGCCATTTGTCATCCACAATTAAAATCCGATAGCGCGGTTGATTGGGGGCTAAAGCAATCACCCGTTTTTCAAGGGCCGGCTTTTTCAGATTGGTGGCTTCGGATAATTGACATTGAATCTGAAATTTAAACGTGGT
>QNER01001136.1 GCA_003646175.1 Candidatus Parabeggiatoa sp. nov. 1 | reverse complement strand
TATTAAACCTTCGAGGTTTCGCAAACCTCGAAGGTTTGGTGCCAGCTTTTCTGGCAACGATACCCATCTAACCAATATATAGGTATCCAGATAATTATTTAGTCCCCTTTAGGGGACTTGAGCAATTTATTTATCTGGAATACTATAGTAGACTATTTATGAGTGACAAAATAATACGAATCATTCGATGGCTTATTGTCGGCACCACGTTCCCCTTCACGGGCACGGCGGTGCTGGCGAATGATCCAGCACCTAGCACTTTTGTAGAACTAACACACCAAGGAGATGCTTTTTTCCAACAAGGCCATTTTCAACGGGCCGCGAAATCTTGGGAAAACAATTTAGCATTGGTTGAATGCACAATCAATGCCAACCCATGTATTGATCTGTTAACACGGTTAGCGGCCGCTTATCAGGCACTTCAAAAGCACAGTGCGATGTTTCAGACGCTTAACCAAGCATTATCCCTCGCTTCAGTTACCCACGATAAAGGACGCAGTGCCCTTGTCCGTAGCCAATTAAGCGATGCCTGGTTATCCATTGGTGCCTCTAAAAAATTGTCAGGTGCAAAAGCGAAAAAACCGGAAACCGTAGCTGAAAAAGGTCACTCAGCCAACGCCCATACTGTCACCAACGAAAAAACGGCGACAGAGCAACAACCCCGTTTAGAAAAAGCCTGTTCATTAGTAGAGCTGGATTACCTGAAAAATGCCTGTTTGTTAGCTATAGACAGTGTTGCGGACGCGAGAGTTACAAATGATCCTGATGTGTTAGCAAGGGCATTAAACAGCCAAGGCAATGTATTGGTCATTATGGGACTGTTCCCAGAAGCCATTGATACTTATCAAGAAAGTATGCAAGTGGCCGAGCAAGCGAGCGATTCAACATTGGCTATCAAAGTTTTTCTCAATGGGTTAAATGTGGACTTTATGAGCGGCAATTTGTTCAAAGAAGAAATGATAACCCTGTTGGATCAGGTATGGAAACAGATTGAAAAATTGCCCGATACTTACGACAAAGCGCGTATTTGCGCTCAAAGTGTTGGAAGATGACAGGCTATTCAAACTAGAACAACAAAATGCCAGAACATTATTACAAAAACCAAATCTGGCCAACCCGTCTAAAATGTTCCCTACGCAGGTTTCAAAGCATGGGGAATCCCAGACTTGTCAATATCATCAACCCCAAACACAAATGGGTCCGCTGAGTAAAGAAATACAACAGTTTGCTCAAGATTTATTGAAAGAGAAAGGGCTTGCCAAACCGGATAGACAAAGGGCCATCTCTCAAGCCTATTTCGCCTTTCAAAAAGCAGCGCAAGTTGCCAAACGTTTGCAAGATAACCGCACGCGCTCTCTGGCTTATGGCTATTTGGGACAGTTATACGAACAAGAACAACGCTATGATGAGGCTATGAGGCTCACTCGACAGGCGATATTTTTCGCTAATCATAGCCATGTGTCCCACTCAAATCAAGATCAAGTGTCATTGATGAGCCCAGTTTCCCATACGCTGTATCGTTGGTATTGGCAGCTAGGACGGATTTTAAAAACCCAAGGCCATCTTGAACAAGCCATAGCGGCCTACCGTTTGGCATCACAAAACCTGAAACCGATCCAGAATGTGTTAGATTTGGGCTATCGCATACCGCAAGGGCTATTTGAACAGGTCATCAGGCCCGTTCATTACGGACTGGCAGACTTGCTACTCCAAAAAGCGGAGACTATTCACGACGAACAAACGCAGCAACGTCTTATTAAAGAAGCGATTAACGGTGTCGAATTGGTCAAAGTCTCTGAACTCCAAGACTATTTTGATGAATGCCTGTTAGCCTTACAATCGAAAAATGCCTCCATATTGGACCATCCAAAATTGCAGCAAGAACTGCAACAGACGGCTATCCTTTATCCGATCCCTTTAGAGAATAGATTAGTTGTGATTGTTAGTGTGAAAGGTAAAATCCATATGAAGAGCATACCAGTCACGGCCGATAAGGTTAACTATACTGCTTGGGATTTGCGCTTAAAGTTACAAACGCGGCCCCATAACCGCTTTCTTTTGCCGGCAAGGCAACTGTATAATTGGTTAATCTGTCCTATTGAAACCCTGTTGACTGATAACCAAGTGGATACGTTGGTAGTGGTACCAGATGGCAAGTTACGCATGATTCCTTTTTCGACCTTGCACAGCGGCAAGCATTTTTTGATTGAAAAATATGCGATGGGCCTCACGCCGGGGCTGACTTTAGTTGATCCGCAGCGTATCCCTTGGGACAACGACAATAAAATACTCTTGGTAGGTTTATCGGATGCTGTGCAAAATTATCCGGCACTACCCAATGTGAAGAAAGAAGTGCAAAAGATACAGGACATTGCCAAAAACAGGGCCCTAAGCAACATTGTTTTTAACAAGGAATTTTCCATTAACAATTTCCGTAACCAATTAAAGGGGAATGAGTATTCCATCATTCATCTCGCAACCCATGGTGAATTTGATGCCGATCCAGAGCATACCTATATACTCACCTATACCGAAAAGATGAAAATGGATAAGTTGCAAGAAGTGATCGGTTTAGGCCGATTTCGTGATAAACCCTTGAAATTATTGACGTTAAGCGCGTGCAAGACGGCAGTCGGCGATGACAAAGCAGCACTGGGACTGGCTGGGATTGCGGTTAAAGCCGGCGCGAGAAGTGCGATTGCCACATTGTGGTTTGTTGACGATGAGGCTACTTCAGTGGCGATGACGGACTTTTACCAACAACTACTAACGCGAGGCATTTCCAAAGCAAAAGCCTTACAAGAAGCGCAGAAAAAGTTAATCAAAATCAGGCGTTATTGGCATCCATCCTACTGGGGGCCGTTTTTATTGATAGGGAATTGGTTATAAAGAAAGTTCTTGTTGGGACAATTTTGCATTAATCAGGAGTACAAGGCGAACCTGGTACGAAAAAGCTTTATACTTTATCAGGAGTACAAGGCGAACCTGGTACGAAAAAGCTTTATACTTTATCAGGAGTACAAGGCGAACCTGGTACGAAAAAGCTTTATACTTTATCAGGAGTACAAGGCGAACCTGGT
>QNER01001135.1 GCA_003646175.1 Candidatus Parabeggiatoa sp. nov. 1 | reverse complement strand
GAGAAGAAACACGAGGCGCAACTGAAAGCCGTTAAAGAGGCTTACCATCAAAAGCTAGGGGCCGAGGCTAAATTAGCAGAAATGGCGCGTCAATCGGCCGAAGACGATGCCAAGGCGACGCGGACTATGCTAGAAAACACCGCGATAACTATTAAAGATGCCTACCATCAAAAACTAGGGGCAGAGGCTAAATTAGCAGAAATGGCGCGTCAATCGGCCGAAGACGATGCCAAGGCGACGCGGGCGATTCTTGATGAACTGGGCACCTCGGCGAAAAAGGTGGTGAAGTTGACGGATGCGGTTAGTGTTTCTAGTGATGGGAAGGTTGGTATTGGCACGACGACTCCAAAGGCGAAATTGGATGTGGCCGGTAATTTGATTAGAACAATTGCACACGTCACAGGTAATGGTCCCAATGACGGCACCGATGTCGGTCAAATTACGACTCGTGTTTTAAGCTTTACAAAAGCAAAAACCAATACCAAGATTCGCATAAGCTACACTGATAATTTGCGTACAGCCGGAACGGGTAAAGCTTGTCGTTGGGAAATTCGTGTTGATGGTCGTTCTTGCCCTAATCAAGCTTTAATTTATGACGATTACGCTAGTAAAGATGATAATACTCACAGCAGTCGTACTGTTGTTGGTTATTGCTCAGGTGTTGCGGCCGGTTCACATACGATAGGGATTTGGGTGGGCAATACACCTGGATATTCTGGTTCTGACTGCTATACGGGTTGGAATAATTCTACTTGGGTTATAGAGGCGGAAGAAGTCAACAATTAAGTACAACAATTAAGTACAACGGATACTCGAAATAAACGGATAGGACTCACACGTTTTCCTCATCTTTTTAGAAGCACCCAGATGGCACTGCCATACGTTTCGGGCAACCACAAGGGATTGCCCCTACAAACCGTTATGTCGTGTAGGGGCAATCCTTTATGGTTGCCCTCAGGAAAAAGCTTAACTTAATGGCATTGACCCAGATGAGGGCAGCTTTGATTCGTTCAAAATAGACCCATTTGATGATTTTTAAGAAAACCGTTTTCGTTCAGATGAGTTATCCGTTTTTTTCGAGTATCCGTTGTACTCAAGATGAGTACTCAAGATTGATAAACCCTTGTTTTGGGAATGCACCCATAAACGCGTTGTTGTCTAAATCTGCGCTGTTGGTGGGCAACCACGTTGCCCACCCGACTTGACTATTTTTTAGGAGACTTGAGGATGCTCGAAAAAATCAAGTTCGAGAAATTCACGGCTTTTGAAAGTCTGGAAATACCACTGTCTACCGGCATCAATATTTTTATCGGAGCCAATGGCACCGGCAAAACCCATATCCTCAAAGCACTTTATGCGACCTGCGATATCACAAAAAGCCAAAAAACTTTGGCTGACAAGACTAACTGTGTGTTCTTGCCGTCTGGCGAACAAATGGGGCGCTTGGTAAAAAGAGCCAAGGGTTATCTCTCTGGTTATTTTGAAGTCACTCGCCGAATCGCGGACCGACAAAAACCGCTTACCATACGGCTATCTTTAACGAATCACACCAAAGCACCTGCCACGCTCTCTGGGGCCTACAAGCAATGGCTAGAACACTCACTGGAATCGGTTTATATTCCAGTCAAAGACATGATGGCTAACGCGCCCGGGTTTCGGTCACTTTATAATCTCCGCCATATTCACTTTGAAGAAGTTTACGCAGACATCATTGACCTGGTATTTTTGGGGCCTTTGCGAGGCCCCACAGATACAAAGCGGAAAAAACTGCTGGCGATTTTGCAACGCGCTATGGATGGCAAGATTATCAGCAAAAATGAAGAATTCTTCCTCAAAAACCAACAGGGCGAGTTAGAATTTACCCTATTGGCTGAGGGCATTCGCAAATTAGGGCTGCTTTGGGTACTTATCCAGAATGGCACGCTTATTAACGGCGCTATACTGTGTTGGGACCAACCAGAAACCAACCTCAATCCCAAGCTGATGCGTACTGTCGTAGAAATTCTTCTCGAACTCCAGCGTCTGGGCGTTCAAATCTTTCTCACCACGCATGATTACGTGATTCTCAAAGAGTTTGATTTACAAGCGAAAAACACAGATAACATTCTCTTTCACAGTCTCTATCGAAACACAGGCGAAATCGAAGTCGCCTCCACCGAGAGTTACTTGAATATTTCTCCCAATGTGATTGATGAGAGCTTTGGCAGCATTATTGATCGAGAAATCGACAAATCTATGGGGAATCTTGGAAAATGAAGATAGATCACGTTACCATAGGTTCCACCTATGGCTATTCACATTCAACCCCTATCGGGGTTGGCACATCCTTTGATTGGATTTGACGTTACCTTATGTTCCACCTGGGGAACCAATCGAACTAACGATCTCAACCCTGAAAGGGTTGAATGTGAATAGCCCCAGGTGGAACCTGGGGGGAACATTGGTTCTAATCTGCTAAAAAAATAGAAATACGCCCAAAATAAGCATCCGGTATCTGTGCCTACTGACGCTCGACAATGCCCAAATTTCCGCGTTGAACAACGAACTGCGTAAGCAGCTACCGGTCGGCAACGCTGGCCCACACTGGAACCGTGAAATTGCTCGTTCTTGCGTTGTGGTTAATATCGAACGATGGAATCGTCATTTCCCGAATTGGCAGGTGACTCGGCTTAATGGGGAAGCCTAATGCAACCTTCAGAAAAATGCTTCTGCAAACAACTTGAACTCATGAAACAAGAAATCCGGTTTTTTATCATCAATAAACAGGCACAACATAAGCCCGCTATGGTAAAATTAAATCACACATTGTATTTGATGATGTACATACACTTTGGAACTGGACGTTGGCGCATCCCATTGATTATGTCGCTGTGCTTTTGTGTTACAATTCCAATCCTCATTAACAACCCTGATTTAGGGCAAAACCTTCAAGGTTTCTAAAACCTTGAAGGTTTATAACTGGTAAAAACATGACCACCAAAACCAAACTCGTCCGTTTTGATTTTGCGCTCAAAAATGTATTACGTGAGAAAGCCAACTTTGATGTCCTCGAAGGCTTTTTAAGTGCCATCTTTGGTGATG
>QNER01001134.1 GCA_003646175.1 Candidatus Parabeggiatoa sp. nov. 1 | reverse complement strand
ACTCTAGTTACTTTCACTTTAACCGACCTATTTTTGCGATATGAGTGGGAATGAGATTTCTTGGACATTTTGTCCATATATGGGTAACTATGTCCAACTTTCAAGTAGCAGTTAATTAACTCTTTTTTCGATAGGCTGCTAGAAACCCATTAAAAATCCGCAGCTTCAAGGTTTTCGTTCTTCATATGCTTTGTATTGTCAATATGTTACCCTTGAACCCTCATTTTTGAATCATGCCTTCAGTTCTTAGCTCATAAATATCATACCATAGCATTTTCAGAAAAATCGAATCGGTGATCCCTACAAACCATTGTAGGTACATTAAAATCCATCACATATTATAATGTTTTTAGGATTTCAACATCAAGAAAACCAAGTCTATGACGACTGAACACTTTTTGGGGCTAAAATTTGGGGGGTAAGGGTAAACTTAAACCCAGAAAGTGATTGAACATGAATAGGCAGCTTCATTGTTGTAACTCACTCATTTTAAATCCCCACGGGGGTTTCGTTGTGACTACTCAAAATTGGCCCTCAAACCTCAATTGGGTGTGGGATCAAAAGCCTTCCCCAAAATCTGTTTGTTACAATCTTGTCGGATTGTGTGAAAATTGGTAATTATTGTAAGGATAATTTTGGGTTGGGATGACAGGATTTTTCCTACTGGCGCGCTAACAACGTACCCGGTGGGGCCTTGTTCTCAAAATACTCACGGATACCTTCCATAATAGCATGTGCGATTTTACGACGGTGGTTTGGGCGGGAAAGTTTTTTTTCTTCTTTATGATTAGAGATAAAACCGGTTTCTACCAAAACGGAGGGAATATCAGGAGAACGCAAAACCATAAAGTCAGCTCGCTGCACTTTACTAAAATGGATATTACCTATTTTTCTTAATGTTTTTAAAATTTTTTGGCCCAAGTATGCACTCGCTTCTAAAGTGCCCGCTTGTAAGATATCAAACAACACAGAAGCCAGTAACTCATCTTTGTCACTCAAGCTTATCCCACCCATTAAATCGGCTGCATTTTCTTTTTCTGCTAAAAACGATGCCGCTTCACTGCTGGCACCACCATGCGAGAGCATATAAACCGAAGCTCCTTGTACACTACTATCATTAGGATACGCATCAGCATGGATAGAAATAAATAAATCCGCTTGATATTGATGTGCCAATTGAATGCGTTTGCGTAGCTTGACAAAATAATCACCATTACGAATAAGCACAGCACGCATACCACGTTCTTCAGCCACCAACGCTGCCAAGTCTTTAGCAATGGCTAAGACAATCTCTTTTTCTTGGGTCCCACCTTGCCCTATGGCCCCAGAGTCAATGCCACCGTGTCCGGCATCAATGGCTATCACAATATCGCGAGAAGCGTGTAAATTAGCAGGCAGCCCCCGTTTTGTTATTTTGGTACTAGGTTTGGCAGATTTTGAAATTCGGACTGGAATATTTTTTGACGGCTCCGATATCAATGCGTTTTGAGCAGACAAAGCCCGCTCCAATGTGTTAATCTCCACAATAAGGCGGTGCCCGTTAGTGCCTTTGGAACCACGCAAAAAACTTTTAGCCCGCACAGGTACCTTTAAATCTAAGACAACTCGTAAATCATTTTTATGACGGGGGGCACTACGAATATTTTTCACCAGTTCTGAATCTTTTGGCCGCTTCAATTTCTTGATCAATTTAGTATTTTTTAGATCAATAACCAGACGATTAGGTGATTTAAGGGTAAACATATTATGCGTTACGGGGGCACTGAGATCAAAAACTAAGCGCGTTTTCAGGGGTGTCAGTTTCCAAAAATGTAAGTCAATCACAGTAATTGGTTTAGCTAAAATAGATACTGGATTAAAAAACAAAAAGAGGAACAATAATAACCGTATCAATAACAATCGCATTTTTTACTCCAGAATTGGTAATTGGTTTTAGGTTAACGTTTTTTATGCATAAAAAAATTTTACCTGTTCAATACCAAAGTTTTTCGGTACCTTTTAGTTATCTTATCTCTAAAAAAAAATTAACCGTTTATTGGAATAATAGATAATGGGTTTAAGGGAATAGGTAATAGGTTTTAGGCTAATTTCAAGTTTAGATATGAAATAAGGTTTGGTAATGGCATTTTTAAGACGGTTTTTTGATTTTAAATCTGCGTAAGAAAAATGAATACCATTACCCATTACCCTTGACTTATGAGCAAACTGTCAACTACTTTTGAAGGTGCCTGTGTTGATAATATAAGTACCTTGGCAAAAATTCGCGGGTATTTATTTTTTTTAGATCAGTGGGATTTCTTTGACGCTACAATTATTGAACACTGTTCAAATACTCGAAAATATATGCCAAGGTACTTATTACAATGCCATATTCAACTTTTTGTAACTACTCAGCCCTGAAAGGGCGCTTTATTAAAGCCCAGGGCAGCGCCCTGGGAGCTGAGCTTACTATAAAAATCAATATTTTAGGCATTAAAGTTGAGCATCATGTTCCGGCGGTTTCATTAAACAGGGTGGCTAACTCACTTTAAACAAAAGTTTATGCTAGTATTTTAAAATGATCTAAAAATTTCTGATTTTAATAGTCTTGAGGGGAGATGATAGTCCTTCATTATAAATGCGAATTAAGAGTTGAAATTTTGGCACTCCGTAAAAACAGTGGTGTAGAAAACGACTTCACAAGTATCCCCACAGAGTCATTTTTAACCGTTTGATTTTAAATGAGTTTCTCAACCCTTAATTTGCATGATAAGATTATTATTATTCTTCCAAATGATATTCGTGGCCCAAAGTTTTTTGTGCAAAAAAAAACTTGGGCTGCGATCCTAATTCCCTAATTAAAGTACGAATAGGGTGGTGGTTTAACCCACCTCAAGGAGCAATTAACTGATACTTAATTTCTATCTAAATCTATGTATATCTAGTCATATAAGTCGATTTTATCTCAACACCAAAAAAAATGTCGCGATCTGACTTGACTTTTAGATTTTGTGGTATTATGCGACTAAAATGAGTCAGGTTGACTCAAAACGAGAAAAGTTTTCTCGTACTGAGTATTGATTCAGACGGTTGGTAACTAGGTTT
>QNER01001133.1 GCA_003646175.1 Candidatus Parabeggiatoa sp. nov. 1 | reverse complement strand
TGATATTTTTGACTCAATAAGAATTTGTGAATTTAATCCTTGGTTTTTATTCGCTAAAATTGACGGATAAGTCAGTCTATTAAGGATTTTGGCAGATAGAGAAGGGTGATACCGCAAAAGTGCCAAAGTGATACATACGCCACAAAGCGATAGCATCACAAAATAATTTAAAATCAAAGGATTACAATTTTTTTCCTGTACATAGAAAAATGTTATAATAAAAAAATGACTGCGCCAGTTTTTCAATGTTTATCAAACCCTAAAGGTATTTGTCACAATGTGATGATTATATAGTGCCTGAACAAAAACCTCTTGAGTTAAGTGTTATTTTGATAACAGGAAAAATCATTTTGTTTTGAGCTCAAAAATCATTTTGATAACCTGAAAAATATTAAGGAATGGTCATGAAATAATTTCCCTATATAAATGATTTAAAGTTCCCTAGGTTCCACCTAGTACATCGTCAATGTTGTTTTGATGGGTAAAATACTTGGCTCAGGAGTCCAAACTTTAGTTTGGAAGGTCCAAATCTGGCCGACGGGTAAACAGGAGTCCAAGATTTATCGATGAACCGCCCAAACTAAAGTTTGGACTCCTGCGTGCGTTGATTCCATATTTGGTATTTTATACTTAATCTGAAAGTCTATAGACATTCGCTAATACAAAATAGCGCCAGTAAAAAACATTGTTATTTGTATAACACTGCTTTTATTGTGGCTTAACGTCAAAAATTTGACAGGTTTCTATAAGGCGAATAGCGAATGACGTAATCAGCCTGTCTAAATTTCATTGTCACGCATTGTTATATAACTTATTGAAATATAACAATAATAGACTATTCACTATTCACCATATCACGAATAACGAAGATATTGTAGAACCTAATGCTTTATTTTTATGATTATGATGACATTATGGTGTATTGGATAACTAAAAAACCGCCTGAGTGCTATTAAGCATAATAAGTTAATAATTATTATCATAAAATAAAGTGCGTATGCAATATCCGCGATGCGTGTTTTCTGTCATTGTTATTGGTTTTGTAGCTTTATGGTCAGTACCACAAATTCCCTCCCAATCTCCCAAACTGGCGATACCGTAGATATCAAGGTTTGGGTAGAACGCATTACCAAAGATCGTCCAAAAGCCGAACAGCAAGCCGTTATTGATGCTTGTGCTTGGGCACAGGAGGTACATCAATCCCAAACACACACTGGCGATGTGCCTTGTATCATTCATGTTGTGACTGTCGCCGATACACTCGTACAACTGGGCATGGACACGGATGTCTTAGTCGCGGCCATTTTGCATGATATCATTGACATTGAAGATAAAAAAATCACACTTAATGATATTCAAAAACGCTTTGGCCCCGTTGTGGCTCGCTTGGTTGATGGTGTTGCCAAAATGAAGATTATTGAGCAACTCAATGACCACTCGCATAAAACGATTGCTTGCAAAAATCATACCGAAAGCCTGCGCAAAATGTTGCTAGCCATGGCTGAAGATGTGCGAGTTGTACTTATCAAGTTGGCTGATCGCTTGGATAATATGCGCCTTTTGCGTTATCAGCCTGAAGAAAAACAACGGCGCGTCGCTCGTGAAACCCTAGATTTGTTTGCGCCCCTCGCTAATCGCCTCGGTATCTGGCAACTCAAATGGGAACTTGAAGATTTGTCATTGCGTCATTTAGAGCCAGAAAGTTATCAACAAATGGCACGACTCCTTGATGAACGCCGTGTCGATAGGGAAAACTATGTAAGACAAGTGATGAATAGTTTATCTGAAGCACTTCTTAAGGCGAGTATCAAGGCTGACATTTCAGGTCGCCCCAAGCATATTTACAGCATTTGGCGCAAAATGCAGCGTAAAGGTATTGACTTTAAAGAAGTTTTTGATGTACAGGCTGTGAGAGTCTTAGTGGATACCGTGACAGAATGTTATATGGCGCTCGGTATTATTCACAATAAATGGCAACCTTTGCGTGATGAATTTGATGATTATATTGCCAATCCGAAAAACAATAACTATCAATCCTTGCATACGGCGGTGATTGGCCCTGATCAGAAATTTTTTGAAGTGCAAATTCGTACCCATGCCATGCATCGCCATGCAGATCTCGGCGTTGCTTCGCATTGGCGTTATAAAGAAGCTGGCACTCAACATGATAAGCAGTTTGAACAAAAAATCGTTTGGCTACGACAAATGTTACAGTGGAAAGACGAAGATGAGGCCGGCGATTTTATTGATCGTTTTAAGTCAGAAATGTTTGAAGATCGCGTTTATGTGCTATCTCCCAAGGGGCAGGTGATAGATTTGCCGCAAGGGGCAACACCGTTGGATTTTGCTTATCACATTCACACCCAATTGGGGCATTGTTGTCGCGGTGCCAAAATTGATAATAGTATTGTACCGCTGACTTGTACACTCAAAAGTGGCGTGATGGTAGAAATTTTGACCTCCAAAGAGGAAAAACCGAGCCGCGATTGGCTCATTCCCCAAGCTGGCTATCTAAAAACATCGCGGGCTCGCGCTAATGTGAGGCAATGGATTAAAAAACAGGATAATAAACAACACATTGATGATGGGCGGGCTTTACTAGAACGTGTTTTCCGCCGTTTCAATATCAAGGATCGCAACCTGGATCAATTGGCACACAGTTTAGGTTTTAAATCTGTGGATGAGTTGTTGGCTTCTGTGGGAAAAGGCGACACGACGATGAGCCAAGTTGCCAATGTCTTCACAGAACAAATTCTTAATAAAAAACCGCCCGTTATTCCAATTATCGCCCCTCCTAGTCACACTCAAGGCAGTATTCATGTAGAAGGCGTGGGTGGTTTATTGACTCAGATGGCGCGTTGTTGTCAACCGGTTCCTTATGATCCCATAGTCGGCTACATTACCAAAGGGCGAGGGGTGATGGTGCATCGCCGCGACTGTCCCAATGCGTTGCGTTGGCAAGATGAAGGTAATAAGCGTCTGATTGAAGTTGATTGGAGCCAACCTGATGGGCAACAAATATTGGTTTATCCGGTGGATATTCAGATCAGTTGTTTTGATCGGCCGGGATTATTACGCGATATTTG
>QNER01001132.1 GCA_003646175.1 Candidatus Parabeggiatoa sp. nov. 1 | reverse complement strand
GTGTCAAAATGGCCGAGTTTTCGTCTGTAACCCATTTATTTTTATAGAAGATGCAAAAAGCACCTACATTGTTTTGTAGGCACTGCCTAGGCTGGTGAAAATCAGGTTCCAGCGGTTGTTAAAAGTTGAACCCATTTTTATTCAACCTAAAAAAATACCAAAAAACAATAAGTTATGAATTGGTTTTCACTTCATAATTCATAATTCACCAATTTTCACCACCCCAGGCACTACCCAACTGATAGGTGATAAGGGGGAGCTATGTTTGATATTGAATATTCGGGGAACTATCCGCGAAATAGGCTAAATCTTATGGAATTGTTGATCCTCACCCCATGTGCCTTTTTCATGACGGCCATCGGGATACTGCATTGTGCCGGGCCCTTGAGGTTTGCCATGATAAAACACGCCAAAGTAGCGTCGTCCATCGGGATAAGCCATCACACCATTGCCGTGGGGTTGATTATTAAGAACGCTGCCTTCATAGCGTGAGCCATCGGGATAAGTGATAGTCTGGTGTTTAACCGATGAGTGTTCAATAGGGGGGGATTTAGGCGAGGTACGAGAAGAGTGAAAACAGCCAAGTCCGGGGAAGTAAAGAAGGGCAATTACCCCTAACGAAATCAGAATCTGGATACTACGATTTTTTGAAATTCTCATGTTTATTCCTTTTTTAAAGTTGGGAATTGGAGATTGAGATAATTATAGTAAATATGGTATGGTTCATAAAACACACAATCCTTGTCAATCAAAGTATATTATTTAAAATCAATAGCTTATGATTTACTCGGTGTTTGGGAAAGGCATTGTTTAGGGTGTACCAGCATTTTCAAAGTCCGTGACGCGCTAACATGACATCGATGGACGTGGGCGCAAATCGAATGGATTTCCCAGATCGAAGTGGGAACCAGAAAATCTTCGAGGTTTGGCAACGCTTTACGGTTTGGCACAAAACTTTTCTGTGCTATTTCCACCATTAACGATTTTTTGGAGGAATAATAAATACTCACGTTTCAAGGTTCATCTTTTTCAAGAACTACTTGATTTACAAAGTATTATTTTATTATTTTTCATTTTCAGCCCTAAGTCATTTTCTTGACACCTTATTTTTACATCAACAGTTATTGATTTTCTGTCATCGAATTTGGTTAAGTTGAGCAAATTTATTCGCTCAAACCTATTGTTAGAAAAGCAATTTTTTTTGGTTTCGATATCGACTTTGGCGGAAATTTTATATTTTTATAGATTACTGAAAATATTGAACCCAAAAATGTGAGTAAATAGTCATTTCGAGCAAAGCTCAATAAATCTTTTATTTTGTTCAAATAATATGTATTGATTTCTCCGGTTGTCAAAACTTAGGTAAGGATTTTTGGTTTTGGCACTAAATAGATTTCATAAGGACAGTTCATTTGTCGTTTTTCATTTTTTATGCTTAGTTAATTATAGTTATGTCTGCCACTAAAGAAATTAAAATTATTGATAAAACGACTGGTTATGACGGTTTTTTTAAATTAGTTTGCTATCGGCTTAAACACACCCTTTTTAAAGGTGGTTGGAGCAGTGAATTACTGCGCGAGGTGCTTGAGCGGGGACATGCTGCCGCGGTTCTGCCTTATGATCCGGTTCATGAACAAGTTGTGATGATTGAGCAATTTCGCCCTGGCGCGATAGGACACGCGGGCGGTGCTTGGTTATGGGAAATTGTTGCTGGTATTTTGGAGCCGGGGGAGGAGGCAAGCGAGGTTGTGTATCGAGAGGCGGTAGAAGAAACGGGTTGTCAAGTTTCTGATATTATTCACATATGTGATTTTTTTGTCAGCCCCGGTAGCACGACTGAAACGACGGCCTTATTTTGTGGGCGGGTAGATGCAAGCAATGCCAGCGGCATTCATGGCGTTGCTTCAGAACATGAGGATATTCAAGTACATGTTGTACCTTTATCCACTGCTATGGACATGTTACAAGCGGGCCAAATCCGTTTTGCACCTGCCATTATCGCGCTACAGTGGTTGGTTTTACATCGTGATGAAGTTAAGAGCCGTTGGGGAAAATAAACCACACCCGTTGGTAAAAACTTTTGAGGTTTGGCAAACGAGTCCCGATTCTTAACTTGACAAGGCCGGTGAATTTGGTTTAATAAAGGACTACTCATTTTGGAGTTAATTCAAACATGATTTCTCAAAATCTATTTCAACCAGAAGCCGTTTGTCATGAGCGGATACAACATCTTGCGTCTATCGCATTGGATGTAGTTGAGACTTTATTGACTGACACGGAAACCCCTATTAATGTCCGACTCAACGCCGCTTTTAGGATTTTTGAGTTGTGCGATGCAAATCGGGACAAGAGCGATGTTGGCCGTATTATTGTTGATGGTATTGAAAAGAATGCGCGTGATATTAATAATAATACCCATGTATTATCATACCTTGAAACTCTTTTAAAGGGCTTAGATGTTTCAAAGGGCCCTAAACGGGAGAAGCATCGGGACGTTGGTGAGAGTATGGACACTCTTTAATGTTACCATTCATTCGACAATGTCAGAAAATAGGTGTCCAAGATAAATCTTGAACCCCTGCCAACAAAAATTTAGCCTTTAGGCAGTGCAGAAAACCCACCGTCTAAAGGGAGGGTAAAGAACTATTGCAATTTCGCTAATTCTTCCTCAGCCACTTTTTCGTCAGGTACCGGCACGTAGCCATCTTTTACCACTACCTTTTGGCCCGTCTTGGATAGGACCCTTTTATTTTAATAAACTCTGCCCTCCAAAGGAGGCAACGGTTTATTTGGGGCTTTGTCCACATAAATATACAAAAACCGGGCAAGGGGATCAGTGCCCTTTAAGGCATTTTCGTGGGTGGCTTCCACAAAGGGTTCACCCTCTTTCTTAGCCAAAGCAAGAGCTTTCACAGCTGAGATTTTATACCCAATTCAGGAATAACAAATCCCATTGATTGAAGTGCCCATCAGGAGTCGGCCAACTTGAGTTTGTGCGTCCATAGTCCAATTTTAGCCCGCCAAGGATCTAGGAAAATTTAATTTCCCGCAAAGTCAGAGAAAAAGCGGTTGTTTGGGGGAAGTTATTTT
>QNER01001131.1 GCA_003646175.1 Candidatus Parabeggiatoa sp. nov. 1 | reverse complement strand
TGTGAAACTTTCAAAGAAAAAATAGGTACCGACAAAGAGAGCAATCACCCCCACCGTTTCTAAAGTGCTTTTCCAATGTGTACGGATCATATCCCTAATAACGGTTATACGCTGCCGTCTTTCAAAACGCTTGGCTTGTTTGAGTTCTTGGGCACTCCGATTGAGTTCTTGCTGAACTTTTTTCGCTTTTTCATTCAAATTAGCCGCTTGATAGATTTTTAAAGCCTCGTTTAATTGTCCTTTTTTGTAGGCCTTATCTCCGCGTCTCCCCCAAATTTTTTGCACTTTCGTTTTGGCTTCAGGATGCCCTGTATCCAATTCCAACACGCGCTTATAATATTTCAGTTGTTCATCTTCATTTTTACTTGAATGTGCTAAAGTCAAGAAGGTTTTAATTAACCCCGTTCGTGCGGCATTAGGATTATAAGTCTTTAATTTTTCTAAAATCTCAAGCGCATCGTTCGCTTTTTTCAAGGCCAGCAAAATATTGGCTAAGAGTACATTAGCACCCACATGATGAGGATTTAAGCTAATGGCTTTGCGTAAAGGCTCAAGCGCATCTTTCAATCTACCATTTTTATACAATTCGTTGCCAGCATGATAAAGTGCATCGGCTACGGGTTCAACACGATCTAATTCTTGTTGTACTTTTTTGATGGGTTTAGATTCCGCAATCCAGCGACGTAGCAATTCAACACGAAAGCGATACTGGCCTTCGGCTTCTTCAATTAAATCCCACTCTTGCAAAATACGCGGTGCCTGTTGTAGTTCCTCAAGCATCATCCGCACACCATTATCCTGCAATAACTGTTCTAACTGCTTTTCAGAAATGGTTTTGGCACCGGCCCCTGCTAATATGGACGCGACAACCCGTTCTGCGGGCGGCAAACCATCCCATAACCATTCTAAAGCGTTACGACTGGCCTCTAAAATATCCGTCTTTTCTACTGTCTCTACCTCTTTTAAGGTGGCAGTTGGCAATTCATTAGGATTTTTATTGTAAAGGTTTTCCCATACACGCGAACAAAAATGTTGGGTTAAATAAGGATGACCATGGGTTAATTCCCATATCTTTTCAATGGCTTCTTTTGTCCACTTGAGTGTTTTATTGGTTTCAGAAAGGCGTATCAGTTCAATGCTATCTTCATAAGCGAGAAGAGACACCCGTTTGTGAGGGGCCGTTTTAAACAACGATTTCGCAATTTTTGTCATGTCATCAATTTTGCGCCCAATGACAAATACCAAATTGAGATGCTGATGATCAGTGTTCAATAAATCACGTATGTAAGGAAAAAAGACAGCACTGGCAGGTTGTTTGCCTTCATTGTCTAGATCATCCAGTACATCAAACTCATCCAACAGTAAGACTAATATTTTTTCTGAGGGCAAACCTTTTAATAATTCAGGCAACCAAACTTCACGAAATGTGGTTTTCGGATCGGCCCCCAAGTTTGGTTGTTCTTGTTGTAATACATCACTGATTTTTTTGGCCAAGTCTTGTAATAAACGTTCCAAAGGCCAATTGCTTTTATCTAATAAATCAAAAAAAATCGGATAATAAGGCCCTTCTTTGGGCAACTTGGTTTCTAATTCATGTAATACCGATGTTTTACCAATACGCCGTTGTCCAAACAGTACGATAGCATTATTTTCATTGTGTTTTAAAACACTCAACACTTCCCGCACAATATCAGCTCGCCCAACAAAAGCGTGGGTGTCACCAACGGGGTTGCCTGTGATATAAGGATTTTTTGGACTCATTTATTTGCTTGTACTAATCAATATAGTGAAAAATAATTATGGCAACAACATGTGAATTACCACCACCCGGTAAACCCGCTTAATTCAGGTAACCAATCCTGTACAAATTCCCATATCTCCAATAATTTAGAAAAAATTTTATCCCAATAATTCAGTATTGAAGTCAAAATTCCCCCAGCTAGTCCCCAAATAACACGTTCTTTTGAGGGTTTTATCAGTTCTTTCAGCCATATTGCAAATGGTTTTTTTGGCTTCAATTTATCAGGGATAAATAACAAAAAAACATTCGGCAAAATCTGCCAACCACCGTTGATTTTGTTATCTTCTTGGGTAAATCCATATCGTTCTAGTTCTTTTAATTCATCTTTAAAATCAGGGATTTGATTAAAAAGGGCCTCCACATCAAGATTTCTTTTTTCAAAGACCTCTTTGATATCTTCTGTTTGTGTTGATGTTATAGCAATAAAGGCTTCTTGCATCTGTTCATCCCAAGATTTCCATATATCATCTAATATTCCCCTGACTTTTCCATAGAAAAGTTCTTGGATTTTGTTGGGCTGATATCGATCAAAAAAAAGTTTTTTAATGAAAGAGGTTTTTTGGCTATTTTCACAAATCTGCCATAAAGTCGATGCAGCGACTTGTAGTAAATAGGGATGGGCTCCTGCAATTTGCTTAATAAAAAGGTTGTCTTTTTTCTTCAAAAAAGTTTTACCACGATGGAGTAGTTCATTGATATCTGAATCAGATAACTTCCCTAAATAAACCGCTTCCATAAAATTTAAATAAGGTGAACCTTTTTCAGATTGAAACTGTTGTGTTTCTTCACGAAATCTGCTTCGTGAAATATTAGCTGTAACAACCAATACGAATGCCCCTTTACCACGCGAACTTAATGTGCGTAATCCCCCAAAAAATTCTGGACTATATAATGCAAAAGATGGATTCAACAATGAATCAAATTCATCTATGATGAGTACCAGTCGCTTATTGATTTTTTTGATTTCTGCAATGAGTTTCTCAAGTTGATAACTATCAAAGCCATTTTCTTTACACACTTGATAGCAGTTTGCAATAGCAGAATTAGGGGCCTGGGCATTAATATACTCTTCAAGTGGTTTTAAAACACGAGCCCAAAATTGGTTCAAATTAAAATTATGCTTACAGTCACAGGCATCCCAATAGGAAAAAATCAATTTATCGGCATCGTTATCATAAAGTTCAGTCTGTTTTTCGGGTGCCATGAGATACTCTAGCACGGAGGTTTTACCACTACGGGGCGAACCTGTGACGAGTGTCGATTGCCCGCTGTTAATACGTCTAGCGATTT
>QNER01001130.1 GCA_003646175.1 Candidatus Parabeggiatoa sp. nov. 1 | reverse complement strand
GTACTGAAGCACAAATTTTCAGGTATTTTGTACCCACCAAAGTCTTTTTCTTGCCCACCATCTTGCTACCATCTCGGTGGGCAACAAAAAGACGTTACTCGGTGGGCAAAAATTCATAATACCCGAAAATTTATGGTTCCGTTTTTAAAAAATGAAATGCCTTCTCATCAAATTTTTTGTTTGTATGACGAAATAGTTCAGATAGAACTTCAAGACATAAGTTTTTAGTCTCATAGATAGCTGGTATTTTTTCGTGTGAGTTGTTTCTTGATACCTTATCATCGTTTTTAAAAGCTTCTTCAACTCGATTTGATAAATCTCTTTGATAAGTCACAAATTCAAGTTTTAACTTATCAAGTTGGTAATCAAGCAATGTGGTATTTGGGTTTAAACTTTTTTCAACAACATCAAAAGTGCTAATCAATGTTGTATTCAATTGGTTTAAAGTGGTTTCCACATTTCCCGTTATGCTTCTACTTTCACTATTAACTCTAACTACAATATCATTTGTTAATTCGATAATTATTTCGTCAATAGGGTCAAATAGCCTAAAATTTAATTTGCTATCTTCAATAGGCGATATTGCTTCGTTAAGCATTCGTAGTATTGTTGATTTTCCTGAACCATTTTTGCCAATCAAAACTATTTATGTCTTCATTGAGTGTCCATGGTAAATCATTTCCCCACAAATTTTTAATTTCAATTTTTGGTATATACATATTTATGTTATGTTATTAACATACAGTTATTGATTCTAATGTTTTTTCCGATCTATTCAATGTTGATCGATAGCTAGATTAGTCCGTCATTCAAAAATCATTTCAGGATTCCTGGTGGTACATCCTCTTTGAAAATTCTGAATCCGTTTTGGGCAGGGAAAACAATACGTTCATCCCCTTTTTTTTATATCTTCGATAGGCATTAAATATTTCTTTACCATCGTCACTCATTTCGAGAATATTACCTTCCAGGATTGAAAAATAATTGAATCAACCCGAACTTAAATAACTCCAAACAGGCCTTCGAGGTTTTTTGATAACGAATGATTGGCCGCACAAGCTATGTTTCTATCATAGCGAGTATCTCATTTTTAACAAATAATAGGTTTTTGTAGATTGATTTTAAATCATCTATTTTGGTTGAATCGAAATTTTGCGAGATAAAATATTGGTATTTATGAAATTCCAATTTCTCTAAGATAACAAAATGCCAATTGCCACCGATAATATACCTTTTATGAATCTCCAGTCATTTAATTCAACCGCACTGATGAGTTCGGCTAACAATTGTGGTCTTGGATTGCCATAATCTTCATTTCTTTTAAACTCTTGAATAAAGAAATACGGTTTTTTGCTCTCGACTAACCCTTCGCTGACGACAAAATCTACCGTACCATTTAAGATAAATTGACTCGTCTTGTAGGTCATTGGCAATTCATAAAAATCTCGAATTTTCTTTTCATAAGATTGAAACCTTATTTTATTCAAAATGGGAACGATAAACTTAACTTTTAAATCTTCTTCGCTATAAGTTTCAATCAAAGATTTATTATATTCGATTAAATCTTTTAAAAACATTTCGATTGAATTATCTATTTCAATTTGATTGTTTAACCACTCATCAAAAATACGTTCATCTAAATTCTTTTCAATATCAAATAACTTTTTTAAATCGTTATCCCTAATTTTACTGTATTGATAAGTGGGAATCTGAGTTTCAGATTGACCTTCTAGGAGACTCATTTTTCTCTTTAATTCCTCTATCTCTTTTAACAGTTTTAATTCAATTTCACTATTCATAAAATATCTTCATTAAAAAAAATGGTGCCGAGTAAAAACTTATCGTTTCAACCCACATTATATTGGCTTAAGAGCGGATGACAGGCCGAACAGTGCGCGAGTAAAGCGTTACCTTGAATAGTCTCGCCATGAAAACTGGCATTGTTCATCTCCTGATTCAGTTAGAAGGATTATGTTATCAGTTAATAGAAAACATCACATATTATATACCCCCACGCATTCATACACCTGCACAGGTTTTATTTGGGAACGTGGGGGTGGCATTTTTTGTGGTTATATAGATAATAATATAATTTCATCACGTTATAAAGCTAATAATTAAGCAGGGCGCATTAGTGCCACATGCCTTCAAAGCCCTTGGGTTAATACCCGTAGGCACCGCAAATTAATTGCGGCACCTGACTTTCGGGAAGCCAAACTTTGAAAACATTTTTCAGGCCGGCTGGGCGAGCATAGTATTTTAGTCAGCGCATCCTTTAAGCCCAATGCAAATGAATGCCCGCTTTCAGGTGAATATAAGGACCAACGCATAAAAAATTCTGCACCTGACTTTTGAAGTCAGCCAAACCTTGAAGGCAATAAATTGGCTTTCGCTACGGTAGTCCCAAGCTCAGTGTGCCAAAAAAATAATGGCAATGCTATTTATCATCGTGTGAAGCAGCCATCCTTGCAGTGATGTCTATGTATTATGACCATCTGCGAGTGCCTATCCAAAAATTTTTCGATTATAAACAGCTTTATTGTCGTTGTCAAGTATTGGCAAGATTTATCGGCAAGAGTTTTGTCAAAGGTGGCCTCACTTTTTTTTCAAATTCAAATACACGCCCCAGTCATAATGAGGAAAGTATGCTAAAACATTGGTGAAGCCTTATCAACAGGTTTACCCCCACCCCAAAATTTATTCGTGCGGTCAATAAATACTTTGACCGCCATAAAGGATTGCCCCTACAATTTCCCGAAACCGGGCAACCATAAAGGATTGCCCCTCAAAATAGGGCAACCATAAAGGTAATTACACCCGGCACCATTTGAAATAGGGGCCAAGCAAAATCCCTTGTGGTTGCCCGATTCAAAATCTATTAGATGCCGCACGGATTAAAAGTTAATTTTTAGATTTAGGGCAAAACCGTAAGTAAAGCGTTTCCAAAACGCATTGAAGGTTTCTAACATTAGTAAACCGCCCCATTGCCGTTGTATAGTCGATGCATCGAAAGTTGGGATAGCCTGCAAAAAAATTTTTAAGTCGCTTTTTCCAGGTATCGAAAAAATGACACATCGAGAGATCAAAGATCAAAG